>JACXVH010000409.1 GCA_014763515.1 Flavobacteriaceae bacterium | reverse complement strand
GAAAAAATTTCATGCTGACCCACATCCTGGAAACTTTTTAGTCGATGAAGAAGCCAATTTAATCGCGATTGATTTTGGTTGTATGAAAGAAATTCCAGATTCATTTTATAAACCCTATTTTGAAGTAGCTACTCCAGAAGCACTTGCGGATAAAGATTATTTCGAAGCAAAATTATATGAATTAGAAATTTTAAAAGAAATCGATTCAGTTAAAGAAAAGGAGTTTTTCTCTAAAATGTTTCACGAATTATTATCGGTTTTTACTCAACCCGTCCAAGCGGAAGAATTTGATTTTTCCAACCCAACATTTTTTGCACAAATCGCAGCATTAAGTGAGAAGTTTTCAAATGATAAAACACTCAGAAAAATGAATGGGAGTAGAGGTTCGAAACACTTTATATATGTAAACCGAACATTTTTTGGTTTATACAATTTAATGTTTGATATAAAAGCAAAAATTAAAGTCAACGATTTTGAAAGATACCTTTCATAAAGGCAATAAATCTTATTTGCCAACTAGAGTTTGTTTAGTTTGTGAGAAACCATTTTCATGGCGAAAAAAATGGGCAAAGAATTGGGAGGAAGTCAAATATTGTAGCTATGCATGTAGAAAAAGGAAATAAAAAAATACTTTGGTTTCGAAATAATCTTCGAACACACGATGCTTCTTATTGGAAATATATGGCTCCAAATGATGAAGTTATTGCGGTGTATTGCATTGAGCCAAATTGGTTTGAAGTAACTAACCATGGTTGGAAGAAAATGGAAGTTTTTCGAGCCAAATTCTTATTGGAATCACTACAAGTTTTTTTCAAGATATTTACAATGAATTCCCATTCGATACAATTATTTCTCAAAACGAATGGACTTCTGAAGAGCGTGCCATAGAAAATGAAATTAAAACAACATTTCCAAATGTAAATTGGAATACATTTTATGATCAATTTTTAATTCATCCTGAAGATTTACCTTTTTCAATACAAGATTTGCCTAATGTTTTCACAGCTTATCGTAAAAAAGTAGAACAAAGTTGGGATGTTAAAAATTGTGTTGAACTTCCTATGGAAAAGTTTACCACAGTCGAGTTATCTTTTTCAACTGAAATTCCAACATTAGAAGATTTAGGTTATGAATCTATATCAATAGATAATCGTTCTGCATTTCCATTTCAAGGAGGTGAAAATACAGCGTTAAAACATTTGAAAAATTACATTTGGGAATTTCAACAAATAAAAACGTATAAAGAAACACGTAACGAACTTGTTGGCATAAATTACAGTACAAAATTTTCTGCTTGGTTAGCAAACGGATCTCTTTCTCCAAGAATAGTTTATCAAGAAGTTAGAAAATTTGAACAAGAAGTCACAGCAAACGAATCAACCTATTGGGTTTTGTTCGAATTATTATGGCGCGATTTTTTCAAATGCGTTAGTTTAAAATTTGGCGACACCTTGTTTTACCAAAGTGGGATTTTAGATAGAAAGTATCATTGGAAACAAAATCCAACGATAATTCAGAATTGGATTGAAGGGAAAACAGAATATGATTTTGTAAATGCCAACATGCTTGAATTGAAATTAACAGGCTGGATGAGTAATCGTGGCCGACAAAATGTGGCGAGCTATTTTGCAAAAGAAAAAGAACAAGATTGGCGCATAGGCGCGAGTTATTTTGAAGCCATGTTGATTGACTACGATGTGCATTCTAATTATGGTAATTGGAATTATTTAGCAGGTGTAGGGAATGATCCTCGTGATCGAAAATTCAATATCGATTTACAAGCTAAAAATTACGATAGTTTTCATGTTTTTCGCAATTTATGGTTAACTAAAAATAAAGTAGAAGTATGATTTTACGAATTATTTTAGGCGACCAACTCAACCCGAATCATTCTTGGTTTAAAGAAAAAAATCAAGAAAATTTTCTATATGTGTTGATGGAAATGCGTTCGGAAAC
>JACXVH010000408.1 GCA_014763515.1 Flavobacteriaceae bacterium | reverse complement strand
CTTCGATGTTATTTATAGATATTTACTCCATTTAGATTTTAAAGTAAGATACGTAAGAAACATAACTGATGCAGGACATTTAACAGATGATGGAAATGTAGAAAACGATCGTTTTGTAAAACAATCAAAATTAGAAAAACTAGAACCTATGGAAATTGTACAGAAATACACTGTCGATTTTCACAAAGTTTTAGATGCTTTTAATTTTTTACCGCCAACAATTGAACCTACTGCAACTGGACATATTATTGAACAAATCGAATTAACTCAAAAATTGATTGAATTAGGTTTTGCTTATGAAAGCAATGGTTCTGTTTATTTCGATGTTCAAGCTTACAATGCAAAAGGTTTAAATTATGGTGAGTTAAGCAATCGAAATATTGAAGATTTATTTGCTAATACTAGAGATCTTGATGGACAAAACGAAAAGAAAAATCCGCAAGATTTTGCGCTTTGGAAAAATGCTTCTCCTGCACATATTATGCGTTGGAATTCTCCTTGGGGAGCTGGTTTTCCTGGTTGGCACTTAGAATGTACAGCCATGAGCACTAAGTATTTAGGTGAAACTTTTGATATTCATGGAGGCGGAATGGATTTAAAATTTCCACATCATGAATGTGAAGTTGCACAAGGAAAAGCTTGCAATGGTGTTAATCCAGTAAAATATTGGATGCATACAAATATGCTTACCATGAATGGTTTACGCATGAGTAAATCTACAGGTAATTATATTTTACCTATGGAATTAGTTAATGGTAATAATACTTTCTTTGAGAAACCTTTTCATCCTAATGTAGTTCGTTTCTGTTTTTTACAAGCACATTATAGAAGCGTTTTAGATATTTCTAACGACGCTATGGTTGCTAGTGAAAAAGGATTCATCAGAATTAGCGAAGCTTATAAAACATTACAAAACCTTACATCTTCTTCAAATTCAAGTATCGATATCAATTCTTGGAAACAAAGCTGTTACGATGCTATGAATGATGATTTCAATACGCCTATTTTAATAGCACAATTATTTGAAGGTGTTCGTTTTATCAATTTAGTAAAAGAAGGTAAAGAAACTTTAAATCAAAACGATTTAGAAACTCTACAAAACACTTTTAATAGTTTTATTATTGAAGTTTTAGGACTAAATATCGAT
>JACXVH010000407.1 GCA_014763515.1 Flavobacteriaceae bacterium | reverse complement strand
TAGAAAATTACGAAGTAAAAATTCTGTAGAAGCATCATGTGTATTAACTTTTGCCTCATTAATTTCATTTAAGATTGAATTTGCTAATTGTTTTCCTAATTCAACTCCCCATTGGTCATAACTAAAAATATTCCAAATTACACCTTGAACAAAAATCTTGTGTTCATATAATGCAATTAATGAACCTAGGGTTTCTGGAGTTAATGAATCAATTAATAAAGTATTTGTTGGCTTATTGCCATAAAAAACTTTAAAAGGCAACAAATAATCAGCAAAATCGCCTGTAATTCCTTGTTTTTCGAATTCAACTTTCACTTGTTTTTCGGTTTTACCCATCAGCAATGCTTCTGTTTGAGCAAAGAAATTTGACATCAATTTATTATGATGATCTGCATTTCCATAAAGTGATTTTTTGAAGCCGATAAAATCCGTTGGAATCAATTTGGTTCCTTGATGGATTAATTGGAAAAATGCATGTTGTGAATTAGTTCCTGGTTCGCCCCAAATGATAGTTCCCGTTTGATAATTTACTGGATTTCCATCTCTACCAATACTTTTTCCGTTACTTTCCATAATTCCTTGTTGTAAATAAGGAGCTAATTTTTGTAAATATTGGGTATATGGAATTAAAGCTTCTGTTTCTGCACCAAAGAAGTTGTTGTACCAAACGCTTAACAATGCTAAAACAACTGGAATATTCTGTGAAAAATCGGTTATTTTAAAATGTGTATCCATTTTGTTGGCGCCACTTAATAAAGCATCAAAATTGTCATATCCTACACCTAATGCAATAGATAAACCTACAGCGCTCCAAAGCGAAAATCTTCCACCAACCCAGTCCCACATCGGAAAAATATTATCTTCTGTAATACCGAATTCGGTTACTTTTTGAATATTGGTTGAAACAGCAACGAAGTGCTTTGCAACATCTTCTTGTTTTGCTGATTGTAAGAACCAACTTCTAATGGTTTTAGCATTAGACAAAGTTTCTTGCGTAGTAAAAGTTTTAGAAACAATCACAAAAAGTGTCGTTTCCGGATTTAATTTTTTGATTACTTCTTGAACATGATCACCATCTACATTTGATACAAAATGTACGTTTAAGTGATTTTTATAATACTGTAATGCTTCAACAACCATTGCCGGACCTAAATC
>JACXVH010000057.1 GCA_014763515.1 Flavobacteriaceae bacterium | reverse complement strand
CTTCCTCTGCAAATTTTCATTTGCGTGTTTAGTAATTCGTCAAACCAAGCGGTTTTCCCATCTTTAGAAAAGTAAATATGGCGTTCTAATGCAGTAAAACTCCAAGCACGACCTTTATCGAAATAGGGTTTAGCAAAAGCCATAAATTCAGCTTTGTTCCAGTTTTCAGTGGCATCGGTTCCAATGAAAATAGATTCTTCTGCCATCGCATTAAAATAATTGTCAAAATTAGCTTCGGCTGCCGCTTTGTGCCAATTGTCTAAAAGTTGGTTAATGCTGTTTTTCTCTGAAGAGATATCTTTTGTTTCATTGCAACTAATTAGTAGAACAAGGAAAAGTAATGCTATTTTTTTCATGATTGGCGTTTATTCAAATATACAAAAAACGCTACCGAATGGGTAGCGTTTATATTTTTAAAAGAAGAAATGTTACATTTCACTCATTAACTTAGAAATTTCATCTAATTTCGGAGTTAAGATAATTTCAATTCTTCTGTTTTTAGCTTTTCCTTCAGCTGAATCGTTTTCAGCCAATGGAGCGTATTCACTACGACCTGCAGACAGTCCAACTTCCCGATTCGAATAATAATTTGTTCTCCATAGAAACGTAAACTTTACCGTTACGATTTTCTACTGTTAACCCTTTTCCTTCAAATGCATTTAATGCTTTTGATAAAGATTCTTTTAACTTATTCATTGCTGCTTCTTTATCGGCAATCATTTTTTCTAATTCAGCCAATCGAGTAGAAGAAGCTTCTAAATCTGCCTTAAGTTTGTTAAGACGTTCTTGTTCTGCATTAAGTGCTTTTTGTTTCGCCTCTAATTCGGCTAACAATTCACGATTCTTTTTCATGTTGCTTTCTAAAGCATCATTACTGTTTTTCTCTAATGCTGCATAAGATGACTTTAAATTATCTAAATTCTTTTTAGTCGCAGCATAATCGTTCGCCAGCTTATCTCTCTCTGCTTTAACCTTGTCTAGCTCTGATTGTAAGCTGTTCTTGTCAAGTTCAAGTTGATTTTTTGCTGCAGTTAAACTTTCATTTTCATCAGCTAATGCATTGCGTTCTTTTTTCAAATCTGCATATTTACTCTCTAAATCTTGGTAGATTTTTTTAGAAACACATGAAGTAGTTAATCCTAAAACTACCATGGCAAGGGCAACTTTTCGTATCATAATTTAAATTTGGTTTAAAAATTAAAGTAATTCTAAAACAACCGGGCAATGGTCTGAATGTTTCGCTTCAGGTAAAATTAAAGCACGGTTAATTTTATCTTTTAAAGGTTCGGCGGCTAAACAATAATCAATTCTCCAGCCTTTATTATTGTTACGTGCATTTGCTCGATAACTCCACCAACTGTAGTTGTGAGGCTCTTTATTTAAAAAACGGAAAGTATCAATGAATCCACTTTTCATAAAACCATCGAGCCAAGCTCTCTCTTCTGGTAAGAATCCAGATACTTTAGCATTACGAATAGGATCGTGAATGTCGATAGCTTCGTGACAAATATTGTAATCACCACAAATAACTAAATTTGGAATTTCTTTTTTCAAGTTGTCAATATACTTTTGAAAATCATCCATATATTGAAACTTATGGTCAAGTCTGTCTATGTTTGTTCCCGAAGGTAAGTATAAACTCATCACAGAAACATTTTCAAAATCGGCACGAAGATTTCGTCCTTCTTTGTCCATGTAATCAATTCCAGTTCCAAAAATTACATTTTTAGGTTCTGTTTTCGAAAGAATAGCGACACCGCTATATCCTTTTTTTTCAGCAGAGAAATAATATTGGTATGGATATCCAGCCGCTTCAATTTCCATTTTAGGAATTTGATCTTCAGTGGCTTTAATTTCTTGAAGGCAAATAACATCTGGATTTGCTTGCTGTAACCAATCAAGAAAACCTTTATTGATTGCAGCACGAATTCCATTTACATTGTACGAAATAATTTTCATTGTTGCGGCTTTGAATTCGCTCAAAAATAATAAAAAGGAATGTAAAAAGGATATTTAAAAAACTATTTTTTTAAACAATTAACTAACAGCAATATAGCTATTTTAACTTGTGTTTTTTGTTGTAGAAATAAAGAAATAGAATAGTATTTCATAAATATTACTATCTTTGTTTTTCGCTCAAATTAATTGTAAATGGGTTTAGTTACAGCCAAAGAAGTAGCAAAAGCTATTAATACTGATAAATACGGCTTTCTAGGAACTTTTTCAGGATGGTTACTGATGAAGGTTCTCAAAATTTCTACACTTAATAAAATTTACGATAGAAATAAACATTTACAAGATCTAGCTTTCTTAAATGCAATTTTAGACGAATTTCAAATTAAGTTTGAAATTCCAGAAGAAGATTTAAAAAGACTTCCAAAAGAAGGGCCTTACATTACTATTTCTAATCATCCACTAGGCGGTATAGATGGAATTCTTTTATTAAAGTTGATGCTTGAAAACGAACCTAATTTTAAAATAATTGCTAATTTTTTATTGCATCGTATAGAGCCCATGAAACCCTACATAATGCCAGTGAATCCTTTTGAAAACCATAAGGATGCAAAATCTAGTGTTGTAGGCATAAAAGAAACATTACGACATCTTTCAGAAGGAAAGCCTTTAGGAATGTTTCCAGCGGGTGAAGTATCGACTTATAAAGACGGAAAATTAGTTGTTGATAAACCTTGGTGTTGTACCAATATATTTTCACGCAAAAAACAGTAAACTTTTTTATTTTCTATCAAAACTTAATGATACTTTAAGAACGGCTAAATTACCAAGTGAATTATTAACACAAAAAGATAGAGTAATTAAAGTTAGAATTGGTAAACCAATATCTGTTGCTGAACAAAATGAACATGCAACCCTTGAGGAATATGGTGATTTTTTACGAAGAAAAACTTATATGTTGTCTAATGCTTTTGAAAAAGAGACAACAAAACTAATTTCAACATCATCACTTAAGGTTCCTAAACCACCTAAACAAATTGCAAAACCAGCTAATCATGAACAAATTCTTGAAGAAATTAATTTTGTTCGTGAAGGTGATTATAGATTACTACAAAGTAAAAACTATGAAGTTTTTCTAGTTACTGCTGATAAAATTCCAAATATTTTACACGAAATTGGACGATTAAGGGAAATTACTTTTAGAGAAGTTGGTGAAGGTACTAATGAATCAATTGATTTAGATCAATATGACAAATATTACCACCATATGTTTTTGTGGGACGAAGAACTGCAACAAATTGCTGGCGCTTATAGAATGGGATTAGGTTCGGAAATTTATTCGAAACATGGAATCGATGGATTTTATTTACATGAACTTTTTAGATTCGAACCAGAGCTTTATGATTTAATGAGTCAGTCTATAGAAATGGGAAGAGCTTTTATTTGCAAAGAATATCAGCAAAAACCAATGCCCTTATTTCTACTTTGGAAAGGAATTGTTCACACAACATTACGTTACCCTGAACACAAATATTTAATTGGAGGTGTAAGTATAAGTAATCAATTTTCTGATTTTTCAAAATCTCTAATGATTGAGTTTATGAAATCTCATTATTACGATCCTTACATTGCGCAATATGTTCGCCCTAAAAAAGAATATAAAGTTCAACTAAAAGACGCTGATAAAGATTTTGTTTTTAATGAAGCTGAGGCCGATTTAAACAAATTTGACAAAATTATTGATGAAGTTGAACCTGGAAACTTACGTTTACCAGTTTTAATTAAAAAGTACATTAAACAAAATGCAAGAGTTATTGCTTTTAATGTTGATCCATTGTTTAACAACGCTGTAGATGGTTTAATGTATATTAAAATTGCTGATTTACCTGAAAGTACTGTTAAACCTGTCATGGAAGAGTTTCAAGCAGAATTAGAACGAAAAGAAAGAAACTAATTTTTTAGATTCTTATAAATAAAAAATCCCGCAATTGCGGGATTTTTTATTTATCATTACTTGTTATGTTATTATTCAACAACAATTTTCTTGGTAACTTTCTTAGAACCGTTTTCAATAGTTACTAAATAGATTCCTGATTGAGCACTTTGTAAATTAACTACTTCATTTACTAAACCTGTAGCATTCACTTTTCGATCTACCATTAACCTACCTCTTATATCAAATACTTTTAATGATGTATTCTCCTCCAATAGATTCATTTGTATATTGAAAGATCCATTATTTGGATTGGGATAAATAGAAACATCAGATATTGAATTATCAAAATTCTCTGCACTTAATGGTTGCACTGTACAAATATTTAAACTCCAACTATTTAAAGAACCTCCGTCTCCATTATAAGAATCTAGAATTCTTAAGGTCCAATTTCCTGTTGAATTTTCACCATTAAATGATGATAATAATTCTAATGGCTTAACCGTTCCTGAAATTCCTGGGTTGTTACTACAAACCACACTAGAACCAGAGTCATCAAAAGTTGCAACTATATCATTAATTGAAGCACTCGGCGAACATTGCTGTTGAATTAATTTTACTTGAGTACCACTAGGAGAAATTAAAGTAGCTGTTAAATCATTAATCCAAGTATGCGTAACATTCATAGTAATATTTACATCACTAATTGTGCCACCAGTAGGTATATTTAATGTTGAATTAATAGTAACATTTGCCGTTGTTGCAATTGTTAGTGGAACATTTGTAGATGAAACAGATCCAGGACAATCAACAACACCAGTTGTAAATGTGTTTTCTGTACTGTAAACACCACTACAAGAAGTATTTTTGGGTAAAACTCTCCAGTAATAAATGGTTCCTTGGGTTAAACCTGAAAGCGCATAACTGTTTGTCGTTACAGTTCCTGAACTCACAATATTTGTAAAACTATTATCAGTAGCAACTTGAACATCATACAATGTAGCATTAGTTTGAGCTGTCCATGTAAGTGTTAATGATGTATTTTGAGCTACAGCATTATTTGCTGGTGAAGTTAAAGTGGTAGATGCAAAATTAGCATCTAGTAAATCTAGATAGAATGGAGCCGTTTTCGTTACTGCCCCTGAAGTAGCTGTCACAATAACATTGTATAAACCAGGAGTAATTCCTGTTGTGTTTGAAATTGTCATTGTTACTTCACCGTCTGTTGAAATAGCAGTTGGATTAAATGTTACTGTTGTTCCAAAAGGATTCCCTGTCGCGCTAAAAGTCGTTGTACCTCCAAAACCTCCTAGTGCTTTGTAGGCAATTGGATAAGATATAGAACTTCCTTGACAAATTGACTTATTCTGTTCACCTTCAACACCATTAAATGCTATAGACATTGTAGACGCTGGCGCAGTAATAGAAAAATTAGTATTAGATACATCAAAAAAGATATTGTCCCATCCTTTAACCATAATTCTATTAGACGTACCAACCATATTTGGAACAGTAATCGTTTCTGAGCCATCATTTGGAACCTTACTTGCTAACATAATATCAAACGATGTTCCTCCATTTGTTGACAAAAATATATCGACAAATTTTGCATTAACTCCATTTGCATCAGTTCCAGCCACATTCCATGTAACTGTTTGATTAGTTCCTGCTTGCCAAGAAACCGCAGTATTTGGAATATTAACCACAAAAGGACCAGCAACTCCGTCTACTGTAACTTTCATCAAATCTGTAGCTATTTGACCAATTCCTGTATTATTATCTCTTACCGTTAAAGAAAAATTTAAATCACGAGCAACTGAAGGACATACTTCCCAAGTATTTGAAGTCGCACCTGTTAAAACAGTAGTCATATTTGGCATATAACGAACCGGAGAAGAAGTTCCCCAAATTGACCTAAACATTGGCCCTACTGCTCTAGTTGCAGTTGGAGCTGCTGTAGAATTTGGGTTTTGAGGATCATTTTGTTCCCAAGTGTAAGTAATTGGATCCCCATCTGGATCTGAACCTTCGCCAACTAACATGAAAGCTGTAGATTTTGGAATTACATAATCTCTACCCGCATTAGCAGTAGGTGGATTATTTGAAATATTTGTGATTTGTGCACATGAAGAACTGACACCAAATTTCACATTTTCCATAATATCTCTAATATTAACATACGCAAAATAAGCGTCGCTATTATTTTGAACATTTGCAGGACAAATTCCTGCATAACCCATAATTGTTGATGCTGAACCTGGTTCAACTTCCGTTAAACCACTACCAGAACGACAATTAGAACTACTTTGAGTATGAAATCCTCCAAACTGATGTCCCATTTCATGGGCAACATAATCAATATCAAAAGCATCGCCCGTAGGATTAGATCTACCAGTCATTCCAGTTCCTTTATGAAACCCTCCACTTGGATTACTATCAGAGCTACAAACACAACCAATACAACCTGCATTACCACCGCCTGAAGTGTTAAAATTGTGTCCAATATCATAGTTATTAAAACCAATTTGAGCATCAATGGTCTCTCCAGTTCTTACATTATATTCATTAGTCCAAGGGTCAGAATTTGTTGCCCCTAAATAAATAATCAAATCGTTATTAGCAACAAAAATCATAGTAATTCCCAAGTCGTTTTCATAAACACCATTTACTCGAGTCATTGTGATAGCCATTTGTGCTTGAATTCTTGCCTTTTGAGTAGCAATGGGGTCTAGAGTATTTCCTCTAAACAGATTTCCATACTCAGCAGTACAAGATTGTGCCAAACGATAAGTTCTTAATTTCTTATCGTCTGTATCTTCTCTGTTTGAAAAATTGTCTCTTCTATCATTTTCTAGACTAGGTAGATGAGCTTCTTCATCTGTCAAACACTCAAATGCTTGATTATCTCCGCCTAAACTAGCTCTATTGTATACAATATAATTTTCTCTATCTTCTGTATATGGATCAATAAAAGCGGTACTTTTTCCAGTTGACAAAGTCATACTGTGTAACCCAAATTCAGTAACTGAAAATCTTGCAATTGCAGATTTATCATCAATACCCAAACCAACATATGATTTAATGTTTGGGAATTTTAGAGCCAACCCTTCTTCCATTATTGGGGTTTCTAAAACTCTAAATTTTTCTAGCTGACCTGTTGCATTTGGCAATTCAATAATGACATTTGAATTACCTGAAAAATTTCCTCTTACAGGTGCATTTAATAATTTAGATTTTAAATCATTTAGATTCAAATTCCAAAGAGTAAAATCTGAAGGAGTAGACGCTCTCCGAACTTTCTCTTTTAATTCTACATTTTTACTTTCTATTTTATGCCATAATTTTCTTTCTTGAGCATAAAAACTAATAGAAAACAAAATGATAATTAGTAATAATTTTTTCATTAGGTTATAATTTGGTTATTAAATAGTTAACAAAAATAAAAAAATAATATAAAAAATTAATCTTAAAAAATTAATAGCTTGTTTAATTTTTTCTAACAAAAAACATATTTGAAAATATTTGTATTATTCAATCTTCAAAATCAAAGCAAAAAGTAAGTAATACAAAACTATAGAGTCATTTCAGAAAGATTTAATTTTCCTTTTTAGACTATTAATTATGAATTTTATTAATAAAAAATAGAGCTTATTTCTGATTAAAATAAGAAAATATACTTTTTTAAATTTTTTATAATATATTTGCTATATTAAACCTATATTAAATTTTAATTATGAAAAAAATTACTTTATTGAGTTTTTTTTTGCTAATAGGTCTTAATTTAAGTGCACAAAGCTTAAAATCGCAACCTGTTAAATTTGGCAAAAAAACGACCTCAGAAAATTCTACTCATTTCGACAGAATTCGTTGTTATTCGACGGAATATGAAAACTTATTGAAAGCAAAGTATCCTAATAGACAAACAACAGAAGAATTTGAGAATTGGATTGCTCCTCTAGTTGAAGAAATTAAGCGTAAAAATTCATCAACAAATCGTGCTCCTCAGGCTATTTACAATATTCCAGTTGTAGTACACATTATTCATAATGGTGATTGTTTAGGAACTGGTGAAAACATTACTGATGCACAAGCTATTTCTCAAATCCAAGTCATGAATGAGGATTACAGAAGAATGGCAGGAACAAATGGTGGTGCAAATACAACAGGTTTAGCTGTTGATTGTGAAATAAACTTTGTTTTAGCCAAAAGAGACCCGTCTGGAAACCCTACGAATGGTATTGACAGGGTTGTAACTACAACGGACAGCTATGACAACGCTGCTACTGAAGCAGTTAAAGCTGCTACTATTTGGGATCCTACGAAATACCTTAACATGTGGACAGTTCGTTTTGGAGGAGATATGGATGGTGTTTTAGGCTATGCACAATTCCCAGTAGGTTCAAGTTTATCTGGAATTCCTGCTGGTACAACTACAGCAAATACTGATGGTGTAGTTGCTTCATTTGATGCTTTCGGAACTACTGATTTAGACGATGGAACATTTATCTTAAACCCAACTTATAATTTGGGAAGAACAATGACACATGAAGTTGGTCATTGGTTAGGTCTACGTCACATATGGGGTGATAATAGTACATGCCCAGCAACAAACGCTGCAACAAATAAAGACTATTGTGCGGATACTCCTGCTGCTAATGCACCAAACTTTGGTTGCCCAGTTGGCACGGATTCTTGCCCAACAACACCTGGCGTTGATATGATCCAAAACTACATGGATTATACTGATGATTATTGTATGGATACTTTTACTGCTGATCAAAAAGCAAGAATGGTAGCTGTAATGACGAACTCACCTAGAAGAAACACTTTAAACACTTCAAATGGAGCAACTGCTCCATCAGCTGGTATTTACTTCAACCCTGATGTAAATTATTGTACTGTTAACGAAGGTACTGATTGTACTACAACTTTTTTTGATGTAGATTATAAAGTTTCTATAATTAAGGCTCCAACGCAAAATGCGACAATAACATTTACAAATGCAGGAGGAACAGCTACAAATAATGTAGATTACCAAATTATGACTCCTAGCGTAACTTTTAATGCTGGATCTACAGCTGATAAAATTTTAACAATTCGTTATTTTAAAGATGCAATTATTGAAGGAGATGAAACATTAACTATTGGCATGAATCTTAATGCAAATGGTGGTGATGGTGCAGTTATTGCTAGTAAATCTACATTAAATATAACAATCTCTGACGATGACTCTGCAGTCAATCCATCTTTAAACATTACTGCTTTTGAGGAAACTTTTGACAACGCAACAATAAACCTTGGAAGCATAAAAGATTTAGATGGCGACACCTACAATTGGGGATTAGGGGCAACGACAAACACCATTGGTTTTGACACAAATTTTGCCTTTTCAAGATCTTGGATTTCACCATCTACTGGATTAAATCCTGATAATATTTTATTTAATGGAACACCTTTTAATATCCCAACTGGTGGTACAGCAAATTTAAGTTTTTGGATTGGAACAACTCAATCAGCTCCATATCATCTCGAACATTATTCAGTTTATTTAACGACTACAAATCCTTCAACTTTCACTACATCAACTTTAAATGCAGTGACACCAGTAATTAATAATTCTGTTTTAGCTGCAGGTGCAAGTAGAGCTCAAATAAATGTAGACGTAACCTCTTATGCAGGACAAACAGTTTATTTGGTATTCAGACACCATAATACTTTTGACATGAATTGGATTATGTTAGACGATGTTTTATTAACTGTTTCTGGGACAGTTAATGTTCAAACAGAAATTAATGCTCCTACTAATTCAATGAATTTAGTTAACCAAGCAGGAACTTTTTATGCAGTAGACAGCTCAAATGGAAACATTATGTTAAATGCAACGGCTGACAATTTTAACTATGGTTGTACATCAGTAGTTGTAAATAGAAGTGCGACTTCTGTTTCTACTTTTGCAACAAATTACGGTGGAAATACTGCTAATAATTTAAAAGTTATGTCTAAAACTTTTACAGTTACACCTACAACAAACAATGCTTCAGGAAGCAGCTCAATGACATTCTATTTTACAGAAGCTGAAATTGCTGGCTGGGAATCTGAAACAGGTAACTCAAGATCAGCTTTAAAAGTATTTAAAGATGGAGAAGGAAGTACTTATGCAACTTCACTAGGATCATTTGGTTCTAACGTTAAATTAACTGCTACTACTCCAACAGGTTTAGCTGGTGTATATTATTTTGGAACAGACGCAACATTAAAATCTGACACATACAGTCCTTTAAATGCAATTTCTTTATATCCTAACCCTACAAACAACATTTTAAATGTTTCTGTACCAAGCGAATTAGGAAATAAAGTATCTTATGAAGTAATTAACTACTTAGGTCAATCAGTAGTAAAATCGAATTCATCTAATTCTAATTTTACAGTTAATACTTTTGGATTTGCTTCTGGTGTATATTTTATAAAATTACAAACAGAAAATGGAGCTAAAACTTTAAAATTCATTAAAGAATAAATTTCAACTAAATATTTTAAAAAGAGAATCAATATTGATTCTCTTTTTTTTTATATTCTTATTTTTGTAAAAAATTACCTTTTGAAAATTTACAACAACCTTCAGGACTTTAAAAGCGAAAAAAATAGCATCTTAACGCTAGGAACTTTTGATGGAGTTCATTTAGGACATAAAGTAATATTAGGCAAACTCGTAAAGCAAGCGAACGAGAGAAACTTAGAAAGTTTAGTATTAACATTCTTCCCACATCCAAGAATGGTTTTGCAAAAAGACAATGATATAAAGCTATTGAACACCATTCCTGAAAAATCTGAGTTATTAAATAAAATTGGGATTCAAAATTTAATTATACATCCGTTTGATAACGAATTTTCAAGATTAACTGCTGAAGATTTTGTTAAAAATATTTTAGTTGACAAACTGAATATTAAAAAAATTATCATTGGTTACGACCATCGATTTGGAAGAAATAGAACTGCTACTATTGATGATCTTATTGAATTTGGTAAAATTTATGATTTCGAAGTTGAACAAATTTCTGCTGAAGAAATAAATGATGTAACAATAAGTTCTACCAAAATTAGAAACGCACTTTATGAAGGAAACATAAC
>JACXVH010000406.1 GCA_014763515.1 Flavobacteriaceae bacterium | reverse complement strand
CTTCCAGAAGTCGATTTTAGAGTAACTTGTAGTAAAGGAACTTATATCCGTTCGTTAGCGCATGATTTCGGACAAGCGTTAAACTCTGGTGGACACTTAACTGCTCTTAGAAGAACTAAAATTGGAAATTATTCCGTTGAAGATGCAATTTCTCCTATAGACTTTGAAAAACAAATTAATGATGAGAGTATATAAAGCCTTACTTTTTATTTTATTTGTAATTCATGCATCGTCCGCTCAAGTTGAAGTTACAGTTAATAATTCAAATGATATTCCAACAGAGAAAAAAATAACTTTTACACAATTTGAAATTTCAGTCCCTTTACAAGGAAATAAAAATCGAGGGGAAATGTTTCCTGACGGTAGTACTAATAGCAGTTGGTTCGTGCCAGATGGAGTAAATAGTAATTTTGGATATGGCATACATTTCAACCAATGGTTAGGGATTAGTGCGAATTCGGGCATTGGCATGAAGCTTTCCGAAAAACTAGTTGTTGCTCCTGTTTTTTCAAACTTAAGAATCATGCCAAAATTAGGAGAAGAAACTCGAATAGGTTTAGATTTTGGACTTGGTCATACTTTTGCTATTGGAAGAGGCGATTTATCTGGAACTTTTAAAAGGATAAAACTAAATTTAGAGGCTTCTGAATTTCAAATTTT
Organism: Flavobacteriaceae bacterium; assembly: GCA_014763515.1. Classification (GTDB taxonomy): domain Bacteria; phylum Bacteroidota; class Bacteroidia; order Flavobacteriales; family Flavobacteriaceae; genus Flavobacterium. The sequence continues at coordinate 497 of JACXVH010000406.1, read as the reverse complement.
TCTAGAAGTTGTTTCCTATGGAATTCGTTTAAATGAAAATAGTCAAGGTAGTATTAGTCTTGGAATTGCTTTAGTATCTTTTTAAAATGAAGAAATCAATAATTTTATTGTTACTATGTGCTACATTTAGTTTTTCACAAAACATAAAACTAAAAACAGGCGATTTAATCTTTCAATCGATGAATTGTGGTGAATTGTGCGACGCCATCAATCAAGTAACCGAAGGCTATAAAGGAATAGATTTTAACCACATGGAAATGGTCGTTATTGAGAATAATAGTGTTTTTGTGTTGGAAGCATCGGAAAATAGCGTTAAATTAACACCTTATCAAACTTTCATTTCTTATACTGATTTGCCAATGTATGTAGGAAGGGTGAAGAAGCGTTTTAAAAAATTAAGGCATTAGTAAATTTTTTGTGGTATTAATTTAAGGTTTCCAAAATAAAATAGTGCATTAATTCTAAATCGATTAAAATTGACAAAGCCTCTTGCTTTA
>JACXVH010000405.1 GCA_014763515.1 Flavobacteriaceae bacterium | reverse complement strand
TTGCTCATCTTTTTTCCTTTCCTAAATTCCTCATTTATTGTATCATTTAGGAATAAGAAATGCTTAAGTCGCTGTCGAAATTTTCCGGGACATTATACTGTTCATTGTCCTTATGAAAGTATTTTTTCAGATCTTCTTCTTTCACACCACAATAACAGCAAACTTTATTCTGAGATATATACCATTTATAGAATACATAGATATTTTTAAAACCTTCTCTTCTATTCTCAGAGTTAAATAGACTTTTTACATACTGTATTCCAGGATCATGTTTTTCTTGAAACTTTTCGTATTGATGCACATCTAAGCACAGTTTTTCTCTTACAAACTCTCCTATCGTTCCTTTGATCTCTTCATTATTGAATTTAGTCGACAACAGTTCTTTGCTATCGATACATCCGGATAGTTTTAGTTTAATGTATTGTTCTTCTATTGTCATTTGATCCCCATTGTATTTGTTAAATTTCCTTTAAGGAAAAAAGTTAAATTCCATCGTCATGTTTCTATCAATATCCCGAACTTCCTCCACCTGATAAACTAGAAAACTTGTAAACAAATTTTCTATTTGGTCTATTGTTCTTGTTGGTATTGGTCAGAACCCAGATCTCATCTCCATGAATTTCTACTCCCTGTACATGATCACGATTTGGATTGAGGTTAGTACATTTGATTCTTCTTGTTGAATTTTCACCAGGCCTGATTACTTCAAGTTCATTGGAGCTTTCGATATATCTTGCGTAACCTGTTTTGCTCATTTGTGTTCATCTTTTCATTACGTTATTTTAATTGCTTTGTTTATAGTTTTTTCAATCCTTGTTCTAAATATTTTTTAATTTTTTTTATTCTTTTCTATTTGAATATTTAAACCTTCAATATATTTTTCCACTTTTTTTCATCTATTTGATAATCTGAGAATTCTCTTATTGCCTCGGTATCAATCCCTTCTATTAAACTATAATAGTAAGTTAACTCTTTTTCTTTAAAGTATTTCTGAGTTCGATACCCTGGATCACACATAATATATCTATACGGATAAGCATAGTAATCATCATCGTATTTTTGGAATGACCCCACTACAGTAGACACAAAGTTATTCGGCTAATTGGATACAATGACAGGGATGTCATATAGGCAATTAGCAAAGGATAACCATGCCAC
>JACXVH010000404.1 GCA_014763515.1 Flavobacteriaceae bacterium | reverse complement strand
GAAAGTATCGGGATGTGCTTTTTCAATTTCATCTAACAACACAACAGAGTAGGGTTTTCTTCGAACTGCTTCTGTTAATTGTCCGCCTTCATCATAACCTACATATCCTGGAGGTGCACCAACTAATCTACTTACGCTATGACGTTCTTGATATTCACTCATATCGATACGCGTAATAGCATTTTCATCATCGAAAAGATATTCAGCTAATGCTTTGGCTAATTCAGTTTTACCCACACCAGTTGTTCCTAAGAATAGAAAAGAACCAATTGGTTTTTTTGCATCTTGTAAACCAGCACGACTTCTACGAACAGCGTCACTAATGGCTTCAATGGCTTCTTCTTGACCAACAACACGTTTGTGTAATTCGTCTTCTAATTTTAATAATTTTTCGCGTTCACTTTGAAGCATTTTGGTTACTGGAATTCCAGTCCATTTGGCAACAACTTCTGCAATATCATCGTGTGTAACTTCCTCTTTAATTAATGTTTGTCCTTGTTGATTTTCTTGTAATTCTTTCTGTAAAGCATCTAATTTTTCTTGAGCTTCTTTAATTTTTCCGTAACGTAATTCAGCTACTTTTCCATAATCACCTTCACGTTCAGCGCGTTCAGCTTCTAATTTAAAATCTTCAATTTCTTGTTTTACACTTTGAATATTTTCAACAACATCTTTTTCTGATTTCCATTTGGCAAAAATCTCATTACGTTCTTCTTTTAAATTCGCTAATTCAAGGTTCAACGATTTTAATTTCGTTTCATCATTTTCACGTTTAATGGCTTCAATTTCAATTTCTAATTGCATTATTTTACGATCCAAAACATCTAATTCTTCTGGTTTTGAATTGATTTCCATACGCAATTTTGAAGCCGCTTCGTCCATTAAGTCAATAGCTTTATCTGGAAGAAAACGATTCGTGATATAACGCTGAGACAATTCCACCGCTGCAATTATAGCATCGTCTTTAATACGAACTTTGTGATGGGTTTCGTATTTTTCTTTAATACCACGTAAAATTGAAATCGCACTTTCTGTATCAGGTTCATCAATCATTACTTTTTGAAAACGTCTTTCTAACGCTTTATCTTTTTCAAAATACTTTTGGTATTCATCTAAAGTCGTAGCACCGATTGCTCTTAGTTCTCCACGAGCTAAAGC
>JACXVH010000403.1 GCA_014763515.1 Flavobacteriaceae bacterium | reverse complement strand
TAAGGTATCACCTGTTCCCAGCATATCGTGAAACTGCTTTGGAAAATCGGTTGTACTAACTGGCCAAAAACGAGAACCAACTCCGCCAGCCATTATAATTGCGTAATAATTTTTGTTCATCAAAAATTTTATTTTTTTAACTTATTAAAGATACTCATTGCTAAAATAACTACAAAAAGTATTATTGATATTAAAAACAATCCAAAAAAAATAAAAATCAAAAAGTTTGGGTCTTGAAACAAACTTGGATTAAAATTATTCTTATCAACAATAAAAATCATTGGGAACATTATCCCTAAAATTGACAAAGTATGAATCAGAAATTGAATTATTATTAGTTTACTCTTTAATTTAAATCCGAAGAATTGGAATAAAAAGTAGATTCCCCAAATAAGAAAAGATAATATTGAAAAAAAAATATTTACCAATATATGTTCAACTACATAATATGTATCATGAATATTTATATCTAAAGTTGTATCATCTCCTTTGTATAAAAATCCTACTAACAATATTACTATTGAAAAGATTAAAAAAAAATGTAAATAGTTTTGTTTTAGCTTTTTTGCAAACATATTAATTTGGTAATAATTCAACTTCAGCATTGGGCTGAAATAAATATATTCTTCCAGATTGTAATTCTATGCATTCATATCGTTTTACACGCAAAGCAATTTTTTTAAAAACTTTACCATTATGTATTCGAAACTTAGCACCAATCGGTATTTCAAAGATATAATTTTTATCGGTTTCTTTAACATCGTACTCTTTTAGAGCGATAGACAAAGTAGCATCTGTATCGCTACTTGCTTTTGGATTACGAAAATGTCGTGCTAAAAATGGTAATAGTTGATTTGGCCATGACGTGTATGTCTTTCATTTACGATTTTAAGATGCACATGATTGGCTTTGATTAATTCAAAACAAGGTTGAACAGCGTGTTCGGGTAGATATTTTTGTAAAACGTCGCTCAAATTTATGGTGTTGATGAACTTACTTGTAAAACTTTTCCATTGTAATATTTATTTCCCTTTAGACTAAAATCGAAAATATAGTTTGCCATTTCTTTTGCTGAAAGCGGTGCTTCATAACCCGGAAAAGCTTCTTGTAGCATTTCGGTATTAACCGCTCCTAAAGCTAAAACATTAAAAGCGACTCCCTTTTCTTTATATTCTTCTGCTAACAATTCTGACAATGTAATCACAGCTCCTTTACTTGAAGAATAAGCCGCTAATCCAGGAAATTTCATACTACCTTGAATGCCACCCATCGAACTAATTGTTACTACATGACTTCCTTTTTGCATAAATGGAACACAAGCTTGAGTAAGTGCAGCAACCGCAAAAACATTCACTTTATAGACTTTTTCAAAATCTTCTGAAGTTAAATGCTCAAAGGGTCTATTTACTAATAGTCCTGCATTATGAATTAAAACATCTGCTCTATTATTCCATGCTTGTTTTATAAAATCAGAAACCTTACTTATTACTCCAGAGTTTGAAATATCAATTGGCAAGCAAGAAATGTTTTCATGTTCTATTAATTCTTTTTTAGTATTTCTGGATATGGCTAAAACTTGATGTCCAGCATTTGCAAATTGTAAAGCCAATTCGAAACCAATTCCTCTCGATGTTCCTGTAATAATTATATTTTTACTTTCCATTTAATTGAATTTCTTT
>JACXVH010000402.1 GCA_014763515.1 Flavobacteriaceae bacterium | reverse complement strand
TCTTGTTCGCAAGTAATCGATGATGTATTGTTTTACAACACGATTGCAGCAGCTGCTATTGAAACAGGAAGAAACATTCGCGTATTACACAAATTAGAGCAAGGACCAGATCACCCAACCAATATTTACCACCCTGAAGGACATTATTTAAAAGGGTTGGTGTTGTATGTGGAATAATTTAGTAATCAGTGAACAGTTTTTAGTATACAGTATGTTATTGCTAAGAAGCATGACGAAGCAATCTCATCCCTACAAACAGACTGCTTCACCTTTCAGGTTCGCAATGACTAAAACAAAAACCTGCTAGTAATCACTAACAGGTTTTAATAAAAATATCTCCTAATTTTTTAAAAAAACTAAATTTTCACTCTTGAAATTTCTCTTCCTGTAGGATATTTCAAATCGCCTTGATCTTCTACAGTGATAAAAACTTCATCAAAATCAAACGGAGTAACTGTTTTAAACGAACTCTTTTTAGCATTATCTACTATTAGCTGTCCAACATTTTTAATCCCATATTCTTTAGTTACTACCCATACATTATAGTTGTTTCCCGAAGGATTTAATCGGTCGGGGCTTGCAAGATTTTTGCATGTAATTTCAAGTGTAATATTTTTATTACTATCCGTTTTCTTTTTTGCAGAAATATCGGCTGCAGGAACTAAATCAGAAACAGGAAATGTTGCTTTAGTTGCACAAGAAGTAACTAAAAGAAGCATCATCATTAAAGTACAAAAATTATAAATTGTTTTCATTTTAAATTAAAATTATTATTTACTTAAATATAGTTATAAATATTTTATGAATTACAAATTCATAAAAAAATCATTCCCTTTATCATCTGTAATAATAAAAGCAGGGAAATCTTTTACTTCAATTTTTCTTACCGCTTCCATTCCTAATTCTGGGAAATCTACTACCTCAACCGAAAGAATATTCTCTTTTGCTAAAATAGCTGCTGGTCCACCAATCGAACCTAAATAGAATCCGCCGTATTTGTTGCAAGCATCCATCACTTGTTTGCTTCGGTTTCCTTTGGCTAACATAATCATACTTCCGCCAGCCGCTTGGAATTCCTCAACATAAACATCCATACGTCCTGCGGTTGTTGGCCCGAAACTTCCTGATGGCATTCCTTCTGGCGTTTTTGCTGGTCCTGCATAA
>JACXVH010000401.1 GCA_014763515.1 Flavobacteriaceae bacterium | reverse complement strand
GTTTTAAGCGCGTCAGGCATACGAACCGCCATTTTCATTAATTCGGTTTCATCGGCATTTGGAAGAATTTCTTTCATTTGCGAAATATAACCTTTTACAATAGGAGCATTTACTTTTGCTGTAGTTTCTTCGCCAGTTATTTCTACAAAAAGGGAAAAATCAACTTTTCCTCTTTCTAGTTCTTGTGAAATAGTATTGCGCAAACTCAACTCCATTTCTCTAAATGCTGAAGGCATTCTAACATTCAAATCGAGACCTTTGCTATTTAAAGATTTTATTTCAACGGTAATTTTTTTTGTTGGTAATTGCTTAGAAGCTTTACCAAAACCTGTCATCGATACAATCATACAGTATTTCTTAAATAAGGTTTCAAAGATAATTAAAAGTTATGAGTTATGAGTTATGAGCTATAAGTGAAAAAAGATTTTAAAACCAATTACTCTTTACTGGTTACTTTCTTTTTTGTAACCAAATAAACTCCAACGAAAATAAGCAAAGCAGAAATTATTTTGATTTCATTTAAGCTATCTTTTCCTAAACTGATTGCAATGATACTTGCAAATAAATCCATTTTATAAACGTAAGTGGACTATATTTAGCAGCAATTGGTTTTACTAAAATTAAATAAACAGCATAGGATGAAGCGTTTATAAAAACGAGAAAATTTCCCCAGTTTGCATTTGGAGCATTCTCAATAGATTTCCCATAAAGTATTAAAACTGAAGCACCTGTTAATCCAATTAGAATCCCAAGAATTTTTTTAATTTCTAATCGTTCTTTGAGTAGAATTGAAGACAAAATTAAAACTAATATAGGGGCAGTTACCATTAAAACTGCTCCACTTATTGGTGACGTATAGCTTAATCCTTTAAAAAAGGTCAATTGATTAAAAGCAACGCCAAAAAAAGCTGCTGCCATGATTCTTGGAAAATCTTTTTTCTGAACTTTTTCTTTAGTTAGAAAAATAGAGACAATCCAAAACAAAGTACAAGCACCTAAAACACGAATGAGAATCAACCCAAAAGGCTGCACATAAGTTGGCATTACATCTTTTGCAATAGTAAAAGTAGCACCATAAATTAAAGCAACAAAAGTTGCGCCAAGCAATGCCCAATTTCTACTATTCATTATTCAATAAAGTAATTACAGCCTCAACATTTTTGGCACTATTACCCACAAATATTTTATCGTTAACAATAATTACAGGTCTGTTTAAAAAGGTGTAATGTTCAAGAATGTATCGTTTAAAATCAGCTTCTTGTAGTTTTTCATCTTTCAGCCCCATTTCTTTATACAATTTAGCACGTACGTTTGCAAGTATCACAAGTCTTTAAGTAGTAAATTTTTCTCATGGCTAATTTTTTACAAAAATATAAAATTTTAAAGCGAATCTTTAGGCTTTTTTGTGATCCTTATTCCCGCTGTTTGTGCTACGCGGTAGCCTACTTCCATCGGGGCTAGATTGTTAACTTTAGGAAAATCTTAACTGTTCTTTTTTGTCCTTCGTAAAAACAATCAAAAATGAATACTAGTTTACAAGTTACTATAGCAAGTAGAGAATTACTACAAAAATTCATCGAAAACCATACTTTAGAGCAGCTTAATACAATACCTGAACGTTTCAAAAACAACATTATTTGGAATATTGGACACGTTGTAGTTACCCAACAATTATTAGCTTATAAATTATCGGGTTTGTCTATGATGGTTACCGATGAAATGGTTACAAAATATCAAAAAGGTTCAGCGCCTCAAGAAAATATTTCTCAAGAAGAAGTAGATGCGATAAAAAGTCTATTATTTACAACGATTACAAAAACACAAGAAGATTTAGAAAATGGATTGTTTCAAAATTATATGGAATATACCGTTTCAACTGCCAATTTTACTTTAAAAAGCATAGATGATGCTATGCAGTTTAATAATTTCCACGAAGGCATTCATATTGGAATTATAATGCAGTTAAGAAAATTTGTTTAATTACTACCTTTGCAAAAAAAAATAAACACATGAAATTTAATACTAAAGTAATACACGGTGGTCAACATCATGAAAAAGTAACAGGCTCGGTTATGCCACCTGTTTTTCAAACATCAACATTCGCGCAGGTATCTCCAGGAAAACCCGTTGGTGATTATGAATATAGTAGAGCAGCAAATCCAACCCGAACTGCATTAGAAGATGCGTTGGCAAGTATCGAAAATGGTACGCGCGGATTAGCTTTTTCATCAGGTTTAGCAGCTACCGATTCAGTAATGAAATTATTAAAACCTGGCGATGAAGTTATTGCTATGGATGATTTATATGGTGGAACGTATAGAATGTTTGCGCGTATTTATCAAGATTTCGGAATCAAATTCCATTTTGTTGATATGACTGATTTAGCAAAATTGGAATCTTTAATAAATGCAAACACAAAATTGGTTTGGGTAGAGACACCCACAAACCCACTAATGAAATTAGCGGATATTG
>JACXVH010000400.1 GCA_014763515.1 Flavobacteriaceae bacterium | reverse complement strand
TTCAGAATTTTCTTTTTCAATTAAAGCAATTTCTTTATTGATAGCCGCTTCTCTTTCTTTTTCAGTCATTGAAGGAGTTACTTTAGATAATATTCTTTTTGAAACATCATCCATTCTTACAAAGAAACGTACAAAAACACTTTTTGGTTTTAACTCGGCTGCTCTATTTGCTGCCCAATAACCATCTCTTAAATAATTTGCTTCTGGTGTAGATAATTCAGCAATTGCATCATAACCACAGTGATGATTTGTTAACACTAAACCATCTTTTGAAATAATTTCAGCTGTACAACCTCCATCAAATTGAACAATAGCATCTTTTAAACTATTGTTATTAATACTATAAATCTCCTCAGCGGTAAGTTGGAGACCCATTTTTTGCATGTCACGATAATTCAATCGTTCAATAAACATTAAAAACCACATTCCTTCATTTGCAAACAAGAAACTTGGTACTAGAAAAAATGCAACTAGTAATGAAATCGTTATTTTTTTCATTTTGGTTAATTATTAAGTTATGCGAACGAAGATAAAATATTTTTAACTATTTGTTCATTTTTAAAACCTTTCCAAATATTGTTTTATGTTTTTTTTAACAAAAAAGCGATTCAATGAATCGCTTTAATTTAACATCTTCCAAAGTTTGTCTTTCAATTCTTGGAGACCTTGATGGGCCACCGATGAGATAAACATGTAATCGTGTCCTTTAAATGCTTTATCTAGTTCCACTTTCATTTCAGCTTTTAGCTCATCGTCTAACATATCCGATTTTGAAATCACAATCAATCTATCCTTATCTAACATTTCTGGATTGTATCTTCTCAATTCATCTAACAAAATGTCATATTCTTTTTTAATATCGGGAGCATCTGCTGGAACTAAAAACAATAAAGTAGAATTACGCTCAATATGACGTAAGAAATAATGTCCTAATCCTTTTCCTTCTGCTGCACCTTCAATAATACCCGGAATATCTGCAATTACAAAAGATTGAAAATCGCGATAAGCTACAATTCCTAAATTTGGTTTTAATGTTGTAAACGGATAATCAGCAATTTTTGGTTTTGCTGCTGTTAAAACAGAAAGTAAAGTAGATTTTCCTGCATTTGGAAATCCAACTAAACCAACATCGGCTAGAACTTTTAATTCTAAAATTACATCAATTTCTTC
>JACXVH010000399.1 GCA_014763515.1 Flavobacteriaceae bacterium | reverse complement strand
TTTATTACTATATAATTCAGGATTACTCGCTAATAGAGCAATTTTTAAACCTTTTTTAGCTTCTACATCAGAATAATAATATTCTTTTAATTTTTCTTTTGTAGGTTGACCTAATAAATATTTTGCTTCGGGATCAACTAAAATTCTGCCTGACATTGCTTCACGCCCTAAAAGCATGCGAAATCCCATCGAATCTCTGTTTGTTAAAGTAACTTCAATTTCCCATGATTTTCCGCCAATTTCTAAAGTTGTTTTAATTACGTAGCGTTTTTCTCTAAATCCGCTCGAACTTTTTACAACCCTTTGGTCGACTAGTTTTGCTTCGCAATGAATAACAGCTTTTGCATTATTTTGAATAGGGTTAATATCAAATTTTATCCATTCTTCATTATCTTTTTGAAAAGGCTTAATATTTATGGCATGAAGTGCAGAAGTTTTTGCTCCAGAATCGACACGAGCTTTAATAGTAGGAATATCAAGAGTAGGGAAAGAGCACCATTCTTCACTACCAACAATTACTTTATCTAACATTTATTGATTATAATTTTAATCTAAAGTACTAATTTTTTTTAATAAAAAAAATCCTGCTTACTTAGCAGGATTTTCTTTTGTTTTAACTTGAATTGTAAGTTCATTTTTTTCTTCATCTAAATCCATAAAAATTTCATCTCCTTCATGAATTTTAGAAGTTATAATTTCTTCAGCAAGAGCATCTTCGACATATTTTTGAATAGCACGTTTTAAAGGTCTAGCTCCAAATTGCTTATCAAAACCTTTATCTGCAATATAATCTTTAGCTTTTCCAGAAAGTCTTAAATCATAACCTAAATCTTTAACGCGGTCATATAATTTTGCCATTTCAATATCAATAATTTTATCGATATCTTCTTTTTCAAGCGGATTAAATACTATAACATCGTCAATACGATTTAAAAACTCAGGGGCAAATGCTTTTTTTAGAGCGTTTTCTATAACTCCTTTTGCGTGTTCTTCAGCTTGAGAAGTTTTTGCAGTTGTACCAAAACCTACACCAGATCCAAAATCTTTCAATTGTCTAGCTCCAACATTTGAAGTCATAATAATGATAGTGTTTCTAAAATCAATTTTACGACCTAAACTATCCGTTAAATGTCCATCATCTAAAACTTGCAGCATCATGTTGAAAACATC
>JACXVH010000398.1 GCA_014763515.1 Flavobacteriaceae bacterium | reverse complement strand
AAAAACGATAATTCCTAAAGACATGAACGAACCAAAAATGACAAAATATTTGGTGATTTCCGCATACGTTTGTGGAGCATTTTCATTTTTTGCGTGACTAAAAAAGAAAGGTTCAATTCCTAAGGTATAGGCTGTTCTAAATAAAACCATAAACATTCCTATTTTATAACATGCTGAATAGGCACCAATTTGTGCAAGTGGAACATGTAACCAATCTAATAAAATTTTATCGAAATGCTCATTTATTGCAAAAGCTACTCCAGCTATTAATATTGGAAAACCATAATTAATCATTTTTTTCCAAAGTTCTGTATTAAAACTCCATTTAAGTTTTATATAATCTGGTAGTAATATTATTAATGTAAATAAACTAGCAATTACATTTGAAATGAAAATATAGCCAATTTGAAAATCTTCATAATAGATTGTTGCGAGAACATTGTTATTGGGAGCCCATTTTGGCAAAAAAACTAGGAAAAAGATGTTTAAAAATAAATTAATGCCAACATTAGCAATTTTTATAACAGCATATTTTATTGGTCTACTTTCGGCTCTTAATTTTGAAAAAGGTATAATTACTAATGCATCCAATACTAAAATGAATATAGTATACTTAATGAATTCTACATTGATTCCAATGATTTGTGCTATGTTTTCTTTAAATAAGTAACTTATAATTAAAAATAGAGTAGTAGTACTTAATAAAGATATCATCGAAGTTGAAATCACTTTTTTCTTATCATCTTCGGTATTGTAAAAACGAAAAAAAGCGGTTTCCATTCCGTAGGATAGTACTACATTAAAAAAAACTAAGTAAGAAAAGATGACAGAAACTTCTCCCATTTTGCTTTTATCAGAAAGATAATATACATATAATGGGTTTAACAAAAAACTCATAAGTCTCGGCACTACTGTAGCCAAGCCATATATTGCAGTTTGTTGGAATAATTTTTTGTAAAGGCTCAAAATCGATTTTTTTACAGCACAAATGTAATTAATTTCTCGGTCTTGCTGATGGATATGCTAACATTTTTTTTCAAAAGTTAGTAAGACTTCACCTTCTTTAAGTGAACTTTCTTTTTTCATTGGAGCTTGATTTCCATATTCATCTGTTGGACTTTCTTCGAGCTTCATTTGATTTGCTTCTGTAGCTATTCTAGCAATATATTTTGAACCTTCTACATTATCAACAGTATGAGAAGTATAATGCAATAACTGAACTTTTACCAACTTAACATCTGTAGGTAGTTCATTTTTAAAAATAATATGCACATTTATTCCGCTTCCGCCACCACGAACACCCGCAACCCAAGATTGATAGTAAATTTCACTAAAAGGAAATTCTTGTTGGGCTATTTTTTCAGCTTGTCTAAGGTTTTCATTCTGCTTTTGGCAATTGCAAGAAAATGAAAATAAACTCAATAATAAAAGACTTAGTTTTAACATACTGCTTGATTTTGATTAAATGTACAAAATCTATAGCAAAAAAAGAGCCAAACTGTATAGTTTGGCTCTTTTATATTATATTAAAATTATCCGTTAATGCTTCGCTATTAAATATTTAACCTCGTAAAACTCGGTTTAATTATCCGTTTAACGCTTCCGCTCCACCTACAATTTCTAAGATTTCTCCTGTAATTGCAGCCTGACGAGCTTTATTATAAGTTAATTTTAATTGATTTCTTAATGCAGTAGCATTATCAGTTGCTTTATGCATTGCTGTCATACGTGCCCCGTGCTCAGAGGCAAATGAATCGCGAACAGCTTTATACAATTGTGTTTTTAACGACTTTGGAATTAGCGTTAAAACAATCTCTTCCTTAGAAGGCTCAAAAATATAATCTGAAGCTACAACTTCACCACCAGTAATTGGAGCTAAAGGCAAGAATTGTTCAGTTTTAACAATTTGAGTAGCTGCATTTTTGAAGTGATTGTA
>JACXVH010000001.1 GCA_014763515.1 Flavobacteriaceae bacterium | reverse complement strand
TTACTCATCACAATCTACTTTCGAAGCCGATGTAGAATTAAAAGAAAGTACTTCTGGTTTAATGTCGTCTATTGATACATTTGCAGGAATGGAAGATCCAAATGAGAATCCACAAGTTGCTTTCCAACCAGTAATGTGCCAACACTGTAATCACGCACCATGTGAAACAGTTTGTCCAGTAGCTGCTACTTCTCATGGTAGGGAAGGTCAAAATCATATGGCTTATAACCGTTGTGTAGGTACTCGTTACTGTGCAAACAACTGTCCGTACAAAGTACGTCGTTTTAACTGGTTCTTATATAACAAAAACGAAGAGTTTGATTATCATATGAATGATGATTTAGGACGTATGGTATTAAATCCAGATGTAAACGTTCGTTCTCGTGGAGTTATGGAGAAATGTTCAATGTGTATCCAAATGACTCAAGCTACTAAGTTAAAAGCTAAGCGTGAAGGAAGACCAGTAAAAGATGGTGAATTCCAAACGGCTTGTTCGGCTGCTTGTACTAGTGGGGCCATGATTTTTGGAGATGTAAATGATAAAGAAAGTAAAGTTGCTGAATTAGCAAATTCTGAAAGAATGTATCATTTATTAGAGCATATCGGAACTAAACCAAATGTGTTCTATCACGTTAAAGTTAGAAACGAAAAATAAAATATTAATTAACAGAAACAATATAAAGGATTATGTCGTCTCATTACGAAGCACCCATTAGAAAACCTTTAGTAGTAGGAAGTAAATCTTACCATGATGTTACGGTAGATGTGGCTCGCCCTGTAGAAGGAAGAGCTAACAAACAATGGTGGATAGTGTTTTCAATAGCACTAGCTGCTTTCCTATACGGATTAGGTTGTATGATTTACACAGTATCTACTGGTATTGGAACATGGGGATTAAATAAAACAGTTGGTTGGGCTTGGGATATCACTAACTTCGTTTGGTGGGTAGGTATCGGTCACGCCGGAACACTTATTTCTGCAGTATTATTATTATTCCGTCAAAAATGGAGAATGGCAATTAACCGTTCTGCAGAAGCTATGACGATTTTCTCTGTAATTCAGGCAGGTTTATTCCCAATCATTCACATGGGTCGTCCTTGGTTAGGTTATTGGGTATTACCTATTCCGAATCAATTTGGATCTTTGTGGGTAAACTTCAACTCACCGTTATTGTGGGACGTTTTTGCAATCTCAACTTATCTTTCAGTATCATTAGTGTTCTGGTGGACTGGTTTATTACCTGATTTCGCAATGTTACGTGATAGAGCGGTAACTCCTTTTACAAAAAGAATTTATTCAACCTTGTCTTTTGGATGGAGTGGAAGAGCTAAAGACTGGCAACGTTTTGAAGAAGTTTCATTAGTATTAGCAGGTTTAGCAACCCCTCTTGTACTTTCGGTACATACAATTGTATCTTTTGACTTCGCAACTTCGGTTATCCCAGGATGGCATACTACAATTTTACCCCCTTACTTCGTTGCAGGAGCTATTTTCTCTGGATTTGCAATGGTTCAAACACTGTTAATCATCATGAGAAAGGTTTCAAATTTAGAAGATTATATTACACTACAACATATTGAATTAATGAACTTAGTAATTATGATTACTGGTTCGATAGTAGGTTGTGCTTATATTACTGAGTTATTCATTGCTTGGTATTCTGGTGTAGAGTATGAACAATATGCTTTCTTGAATAGAGCAACAGGACCTTACTGGTGGTCATATTGGTTAATGATGACTTGTAACGTAATTTCTCCGCAAGTTATGTGGTTTAAGAAAATTAGAACAAGTATTATGGCATCATTCATTATATCAATCGTGGTAAATGTAGGTATGTGGTTCGAGCGTTTCGTAATTATCGTAACTTCATTACATAGAGATTATTTACCATCTTCATGGACAATGTTCCAGCCAACATTTGTAGATGCAGGTATTTATATAGGAACCATCGGATTCTTCTTTGTATTATTCTTATTATATTCTAGAAGTTTCCCAGTAATTGCTCAAGCAGAGGTTAAAACAATTTTGAAAGCATCTGGTGACAATTATAAAAGAGAAAGAGAATTAAACGGTCATAATCATTCAGATAATCACTAATATCATGAGTAATAAAGTAGTACACGCTATATATAATGATGATGATGTATTAATGGATGCTGTAAAGAAAACAAGAGCAGCTCATCATCATATTGAAGAGGTTTATACGCCTTTCCCAGTTCACGGTTTGGATAAAGCAATGGGATTAGCTCCAACGCGTATTGCAATTGCTTCATTTCTTTATGGTTTAACAGGGCTTGCAATTTATACGGCATTGTTAAATTATATTATGATTCAAGATTGGCCTCAAGATATTGGTGGAAAACCAAGTTTTAGTTTTATCGATAATTTACCTGCATTTGTGCCAGTAATGTTTGAGGGAACTGTTTTCTTTGCTGCCCACTTAATGGTTATTACTTTTTACATGAGAAGTAAATTGTGGCCTTTTAAAAAAGCAGAAAATCCTGACGTGAGAACTACTGATGATCATTTTTTAATGGAAATAGGTGTTCATGGTAATGAAGAAGAATTAGTTTCTTTTTTACAAGAAACAGGTGCGGTTGAAGTTAAAGTAATTGAAAAGCATTAATATCAAGATATGAAAAGCTTATATAAAATAGTAGCAGTTGTTGGGTTATCAGTAATGGCAACTTCTTGCTTCGATAAGTCAAAGCCTAACTACCAGTTCATGCCAAATATGTATGAAGCAGTTCCTTATGAAACGTATTCAGAACATAGTGTATTTAAAGGTGGCAAGGAAGGTCAACTACCCGTAGAGGGAACTATTAAAAGAGGTTTCGTTCCTTATGAAATTCCAAATACACCTGAGGGATATACGCTAGCTAAAGAAACTTTAAAATCTCCTTTAGATTCAATTTCTTTAAATCCTGAAAAGGGCAAAGAATTATTCAACATTTATTGTGCAATTTGTCACGGTGAAAAAGGTGATGGTAAAGGAAATTTAGTTAAAAGAGAAAAATTCCTTGGTGTTCCTAACTATAAAGATAGAGAAATTACAGAAGGTAGTATTTATCACGTAATCACTTATGGATTAAATTCTATGGGGTCACATGCTAATCAGCTTTCACAAGAGGAAAGATGGCAAGTAGCAGATTATGTTTTAAAGCTAAGATCAGAATTATAATTGTAAAACACTTTTTGAAAGTAATTGATATGTACACGTTTTCAAGTAAATTAAAAACTTTTTCGCTAATTCTTATGGTAATTGGTGCCTTAGGAATAGGTTATAGTTTCTTGGATGCTCCAAAGACTATAGAAGAAGTTGAAACAATCCTTTCAGCAGATTCTCATGGACACCATGTAGAAGCTACTCATGATAATCATGCTTCAAACAATGAACATGCTGCACACGCAACGGAGGTTAATCATGATACTGAACACAAAGCGCATTTAGATCACGTTTTGCATCAATTGCAAAATAAACCATGGGCAGCTTTTTATGTAGCATGTATTTTCTTTATGTTAATCAGCTTAGGAGCATTTGTTTTTAATACTATCCAATATGCTGCGCAAGCAGGTTGGTCACCAATATTATTCCGTGTTATGGAAGGTATTAGTGCTTACTTATTACCTGGATCAGTAATTTTCTTTGGTGTACTAGTATTGTCTGGATTACATTTTAATCATTTATTTGTTTGGATGGATCCTGAAGTTGTGGCAAACGACCATTTAATTCAAGGAAAATCAGGTTATTTAAATGTGCCTTTCTTTTTAGGTAGAGCTGCAATATTCTTATTATTATGGAATTTTTTCAGATTCAAAATTAGAAAAAATTCATTAGCTTTAGAAAACTCTGACGATACTTCTATTTATAAAAGTATTTTTAAATTATCTGCTACTTTTCTAGTTATCTTCATTGTTACAGAATCTATTATGTCTTGGGATTGGATTATGTCTGTAGACCCTCACTGGTATAGTACATTATTTGGTTGGTATGTTTTTGCGAGTTTCTTTGTAAGTGCTATTACTACAATTGCTTTGATTACCATCTATTTAAAATCTAAAGGGTATTTAGAGCAAGTGAATACAAGTCACATACACGACTTAGCGAAGTTCATGTTTGGTTTAAGTATTTTCTGGACATACTTATGGTTTTCTCAATTTATGTTAATTTGGTATTCAGATATACCTGAAGAAGCAACTTATTTTGTAACAAGAATTGAGCATTATAAACTTCCATTTTTTGGAATGTTGGTTATGAATTTTGTTTTCCCATTATTAATCCTTATAAATACTGATTTTAAACGTTTATCTTGGATTGTCGTATTGGCTGGTGTTGTAATTCTATTAGGTCATTATCTTGATTTTTACAATATGATTATGCCTGCTGCTGTTGGAGATCAATGGTTTATTGGTGTACCTGAAGTTAGTGCAGTATTATTCTTTTTAGGTTTATTTATATTCGTTGTTTTCAATTCGTTAACAAAGGCTCCACTAGTTGCTAAAGGGAATCCGTTAATGGAAGAGAGCAAACATTTTCATTATTAATATTTAAAGAAATAAACAAATGACGGGTTTATTGATATTCTTTGTTTTAGTTTTAATTGGAATTGCAATTTGGCAATTAACTAAAATCTTTGCATTAACTCAAATTGGAGCTTCAGAAAATACTGAAGTAGCTAATGACAATGACAATAAGGTTAATGGTTACTTAATGTTTGCATTCGTTGGGTTTATATATTTATTTACAATTTATTCAATTGTTAAATGGGGGCATCTAGTTTTAGGAACTCCCGCTTCTGAACACGGTCCTGATTATGATAACTTAATGAATATTTCTTTTGTTATTATTTTCATCGTGCAAACATTAACTCAGTTCTTATTACATTATTTTGCTTTTAAATATAGTGGTAAGAAAGATCAAAAGGCAATGTATTATGCTGATAATAATAAATTAGAAGCAATTTGGACAGGTATTCCTGTAGTTGTTTTAGCAGGTTTAATTCTATACGGTTTATATACTTGGAATAACATCATGTATTTTGATGCAGAAGAGGATGTATTATATGTTGAAGTTTATGCGAAACAATTTGGTTGGGAAGTACGCTACTCAGGTGAAGATAATACATTAGGTAAAGCAAACGTTCGTTATATTGAAGGTGTTAATACATTAGGTGTTGATTTATCTGATCCTGCAGCTCAAGACGATAAAGTAACAAATGAGTTACATTTGCCTAAAGGAAAGAAAGTAGTTTTCAAGTTCCGTTCACAAGATGTTTTACACTCAGCTTACATGCCACATTTTAGAGCTCAAATGAATTGCGTTCCTGGTATGATTACACAGTTTACTTTTGTTCCTACAGTTACTACTTCTGAAATGCGTCAGAATGAAGCAATACAAAAGAAAGTAGCTAATATCAACAAAATTAGAACTGAAAAAAGCAAAGAGTTGATTGCAAACGGTGAATCTGCTTTAGATCCTTACGAATTCAATTACTTATTATTATGTAATAAAATTTGTGGTGCATCTCACTACAATATGCAAATGAAAATAGTTGTTGAGGAAAAAGATGAGTTTACAAAATGGTTAGCTGAAAAACCAACTTTATCAACTCAATGGGCAGAAGCAAACAAACCTGCTGAAACACCAGCTCAACAAGAAGTTATAGAAGTTGTTGCAGATACTACTAAAGTTGTTGCACAAGTTATTGAATAATTATAGATATCATCAAATAATAGAATAAGATTATGTCAGCACACGAACACGGTCATCACAAAGAAACATTCATAACTAAATACATCTTTAGTCTTGACCACAAGATGATTGCTAAGCAATACCTAATTACAGGTTTAATTATGGGAGTTATTGGTGTACTTATGTCAATACTTTTCCGTATGCAAATTGCATGGCCAGAACAATCTTTTGGTATTTTTAAAGCATTACTAGGTGAAAATTTTGCACCAGGTGGAGTAATGCGTAACGATATATACTTAGCATTAGTTACAATTCATGGTACTATAATGGTATTCTTTGTCTTAACAGCTGGTTTAAGTGGTACTTTTAGTAACTTGTTAATTCCATTGCAGGTTGGAGCTAGAGATATGGCTTCAGGATTCATGAATATGTTATCATATTGGATGTTCTTTTTATCATCTGTAATTATGATTATTTCATTATTTGTAGAGTCAGGTCCTGCAGCATCTGGTTGGACAATATACCCACCTTTAAGTGCTTTGCCACAAGCAATTCCTGGTTCTGGATTAGGTATGACGCTTTGGTTAGTTTCGATGGCAATTTTTATTGCATCTTCGTTAATGGGATCTTTGAATTATGTTGTAACAGTTATTAATTTAAGAACTAAAGGTATGTCAATGACTAGATTGCCTTTAACAGTTTGGGCTTTCTTTGTTACAGCAATTATTGGTATTGTTTCGTTCCCAGTATTATTCTCTGCGGTTTTATTATTAATTTTTGATAGAAGTTTCGGTACTTCATTTTATTTATCAGATATTTTTATTTCTGGTGAGGTTTTACATTATCAAGGTGGTTCTCCAGTTTTATTTGAACATTTATTTTGGTTTTTAGGACACCCTGAAGTTTACATTGTATTATTACCAGCATTAGGAATTACATCGGAAATTATTGCAACTAACGCTAGAAAACCAATCTTTGGTTATAGAGCAATGGTAACTTCAATTATCGCAATTGCTTTCTTATCTACAATTGTTTGGGGGCACCATATGTTCGTTTCGGGTATGAATCCTTTCTTAGGTTCAGTATTTACATTTACGACTTTATTAATTGCTATTCCATCAGCTGTAAAAGCTTTCAATTATATTACAACATTATGGAAAGGTAATTTACAAATGAATCCTGCAATGTTATTCTCAATTGGTTTAGTATCTACTTTCATCACGGGAGGTTTAACAGGAATTATTTTAGGAGACAGTACATTAGATATTAACGTTCACGATACGTATTTCGTAGTGGCTCACTTCCACTTAGTAATGGGTATCTCTGCATTATATGGTTTCTTTGCTGGAGTTTACCATTGGTTTCCTAAAATGTATGGAAGAATGATGAATAAAAACTTAGGATATGCTCACTTCTGGGTTACTGCAGTATGTGCTTACGGAGTTTTCTTCCCTATGCATTTTATTGGGATGGCTGGTTTGCCACGTCGTTATTACACAAATTCGGCTTTCCCATTATTTGACGATTTAGCTGATGTTAACGTTTTAATTACTGTTTTTGCTATAGTTGGTGCGGTTTTCCAAGTTGTTTTCTTCTGGAATTTCTTCTACAGTATTTTCTATGGTAAAAAAGCAACTCAAAACCCTTGGAGATCTAATACATTAGAATGGACTACGCCAGTTGAGCATATTCATGGTAACTGGCCAGGTGAATTACCTGAAGTACACCGTTGGGCTTACGATTACAGTAAACCAGGACACGCTGAAGACTTCGTTCCTCAAGTGGTTCCAATGCAAGATGGAGAAGAAGAATTACATCATTAAGATATAAATTTATAAATAAAAAAACCTTTCCAAAAGGAAAGGTTTTTTTGTTTTATATTTGCTATATGAACGAGAATTTAAATCCTAATAAAGAACGATTTTCACCACAAGAGATGGATATTGAAAGAGCATTAAGACCTCTTTCATTTGATGATTTTGCAGGTCAGGAACAGGTTTTAGAAAATCTTCAAGTTTTTGTTAAAGCTGCTAATTTAAGAAATGAAGCTCTAGATCATACCTTGTTTCACGGGCCACCAGGTTTAGGAAAAACTACATTAGCAAATATTTTGGCTAATGAACTTGGAGTTGGTATTAAAATTACATCTGGTCCAGTTTTAGATAAACCTGGAGATTTAGCAGGATTACTCACAGATCTTGAGGAAAGAGATATATTGTTTATTGACGAAATTCATCGTTTAAGTCCAGTTGTAGAAGAGTATTTGTATTCTGCCATGGAGGATTTTAAAATTGATATCATGATTGAGTCTGGTCCTAATGCTAGAACTGTTCAAATTAATTTAAATCCTTTTACTCTTGTTGGAGCTACAACGCGCTCAGGTTTGCTAACTTCACCTATGCGCGCCCGTTTTGGGATTCAAAGTCGCTTACAATATTATAATAAAGAACTTTTGTCAACAATCATTAAGCGCAGTGCTTCAATTTTAAATGTTCCAATTTCTGATCAAGCGGCAATAGAAATTGCAGGTCGTAGTCGCGGAACACCGCGTATAGCAAATGCATTATTAAGACGTGTTCGAGATTTTGCTCAAATTAAAGGCAATGGCTCAATTGATATTGAAATAGCACAATTTGCATTAAAAGCGTTAAATGTAGATGCGCATGGTTTAGATGAAATGGATAATAAGATTCTAACCACTATCATTGATAAGTTTAAAGGAGGTCCTGTAGGTTTAACAACATTAGCAACTGCGGTTTCTGAAAGTGGAGAAACTATTGAAGAAGTTTACGAGCCATTTTTAATTCAAGAAGGATTTATTGTTAGAACACCTAGAGGAAGAGAAGTAACAGAGTTAGCTTATAAGCATCTTGGTAGAATGAAATCTGGTAATCAAGGAGAATTGTTTTAATTTCTTATATTTTGATTAATAATAAAGAAAAATATTCCCATTTAATAAAAGCCGAATCTAAAAGACTCGGCTTTCTTTCTTGTGGTATATCTAAAGCCGACTTTTTAGAAGTTGAAGCTCCCCGATTAGAAAATTGGCTTAATAATAATTTTAACGGTCAAATGTCTTATATGGAAAATCATTTTGATAAGAGACTTGATCCAAGATTGTTAGTTGATGGTGCTAAAAGTGTTGTTTCTCTATTATTGAATTATTATCCAAATGAAATTCAAAATGTAGATTCCTATAAGATTTCTAAATATGCTTATGGTCATGATTATCATCATGTTATAAAGGATAAATTAAAAGACCTTTTGCAATTTATTCAAAATGAGATTGGTGAAGTTAATGGACGCGTTTTTGTAGACTCAGCTCCAGTTCTAGACAAAGCTTGGGCGGCAAAATCTGGTTTAGGATGGATTGGAAAAAATTCAAACCTACTTACTCAAAAAGTTGGTTCATTTTATTTTATAGCAGAACTTATTTTAGATATTGAATTAGACTATGATTTGCCAACAACAGATCATTGCGGTACCTGCACAGCATGTATTGATGCTTGTCCTACGCAAGCAATAGTATCGCCTTATGTTGTTGATGGAAGTAAATGTATTTCCTATTTTACAATCGAGTTAAAAGATAATATTCCAAATGAATTTAAAAATAAATTTGATGACTGGATGTTTGGTTGTGATGTTTGTCAGGATGTTTGTCCTTGGAATAGATTTTCTAAACCAAATTCTGAGCCTTCTTTTACACCAAATCCTGAACTATTAGTTTTTAATAAAAAAGATTGGGAGGAAATAACTCATGATGTTTTTCAAAAAATTTTTCAAAAGTCTGCAGTGAAACGAACAAAATTCGAAGGACTAAAACGCAACATTTTATTTTTAAAAGAGTAGGCCTAAAATTTTTTTGTTTCGGGTGTTATTTTAACTTTGTAAGCTCTAATAAAAGAATTCATGCATAAAGACACAAAACGCAGAGAAGCATTATTATACCACGCAAAGCCAACTCCTGGAAAAATTCAGGTAGTACCAACAAAAAAGTATGCCACACAAAGAGATTTGTCGTTAGCTTATTCTCCTGGAGTAGCTGAACCTTGTTTAGAGATTACAAAAGATGTAAATAACGTTTACAAATATACTGCTAAAGGAAATTTAGTAGCTGTTATTTCAAACGGAACTGCAGTTTTAGGATTAGGTGATATTGGTGCGGAAGCTTCTAAACCTGTAATGGAAGGAAAAGGGCTTTTGTTTAAAATTTTTGCTGATATCGATGTATTTGATATTGAAGTTGGAACAAAAGACATTGAAGAATTTATAGCTACTGTAAAAAATATCGCACCAACTTTTGGTGGAATTAACCTAGAAGATATTAAAGCTCCAGAATCTTTTGAAATAGAAAGACGATTAGTAGAAGAGCTTAATATTCCAGTAATGCATGACGATCAACACGGAACGGCTATTATTTCTGCAGCTGCCTTGTTAAATGCATTAGAGTTGGCAAATAAAAAAATTAGTGAAGTTAAAATTGTAGTTTCTGGAGCAGGTTCTGCAGCATTGGCTTGTGCTAAATTATATGTTTTATTAGGTGTAAAAGTTGAAAACGTTTTTATGTTTGATAAAGACGGAATGTTGGTTACTTCAAGAACCGATTTAGCAGGAGCTCAAGTAATATTTGCAAAAGATTGTGAAGTACAATCAATGCAAGAAGTTCTAAAAGGAGCCGATGTGTTTTTAGGATTGTCAGTAGGTAATATTTTAAAGCCTGAAATGTTATTGACAATGAATGAAAATCCAATTGTTTTTGCAATGGCAAATCCTGTTCCTGAAATTGATTACCAATTAGCTATAAATACTAGAGAAGATATTATTATGGCTACTGGTCGTTCTGATTATCCAAATCAAGTTAATAATGTTTTAGGATTTCCATATATTTTTAGAGGCGCTCTTGATGTTAGAGCAACTAAGATTAATGAAGAAATGAAAATGGCTGCGGTTCATGCCTTAGCAAGTTTAGCTAAATTGCCAGTTCCTGAACAAGTTAATATTGCTTACGGAGAAACTAAATTAAATTTTGGTCGAGAATATATAATTCCAAAACCTTTTGATCCAAGATTAATTGGAGTAGTAGCGCCTGCTGTAGCTAAAGCTGCTATCGATTCAGGTGTTGCTCAAATTGAAATTCACGATTGGGATAAATATGAATTAGATTTGTTAGAACGTCTTGGTTCAGATAATAAGTTAATTCGATTATTGATGAATCGTGCTAAAACAGAACCTAAACGTATTGTTTTTGCTGAAGCAGATCATTTAGACGTTTTAAAAGCAGCACAAATTGTTTATGAGGAAGGAATTGGAACTCCAATTTTACTAGGTGACAAAGAAATTATTCAAGAATTAAAAGAAGAAATTGGTTTTGATGCTAAAGTTGCCATTATTGATCCTAAAACAAAAGAAGAAGTTGCAACTAGAAAACGTTATGCAAAATCTTTATGGCAACTTAGACAAAGAAGAGGAGTAACCGAATTAGATGCAGAAAAATGGATGCGTGAACGTAATTATTTTGCGTTAATGATGGTAAACGAAGGTGAAGCAGATGCTATGGTTACGGGTTATTCGAGAAGCTATCCTTCAGTTGTGAAACCAGTAATGGAATTAATTAACAAACAACATGGAGTTAGTAGAATTGCTACAACTAACTTAATGATGACCAGTAGAGGACCCTTATTCTTATCAGATACTGCAATTAACCCAAATCCTTCAGCTGAAGATTTAGCAAAAATTGCTTTAATGACAGCAAAAACAGTAAGAATGTTTGGTATGGAACCTGTAATTGCAATGGTTTCTTTTTCAAACTTTGGTTCATCTTCAAATGAAAATCCTAAAAAAATTAGAGAAGCAGTTGCATATTTACATAAGTACTATCCTGATTTAATTGTTGATGGAGAAGTTCAAACAGATTTTGCACTAAATCCTGATATGTTAAAAAGTAAATTTCCTTTTTCTAAATTAGTTAATAAAAAGGTAAACACATTAGTTTTTCCAAATTTAGATTCAGCAAACATTACCTACAAAATGCTGAAAGAATTAAATAAATCGGATTCTATTGGTCCAATTATGATGGGGCTTGATAAGCCTGTTCATATTTTTCAATTAGGAGCAAGTGTTGAAGAAATGGTAAATATGGCAGCTGTTGCTGTTGTTGATGCTCAAGAAAAAGAAAAAAAGAGAAATAAACAGTAAAATAATTTTTGCTATTTTTAACGCAATATTAAGAAAATATGATTGCACATATTCAAGGAAGATTAGTAGAAAAAACACCAACAGATGTAGTTATAGATTGTGGAGGTGTTGGTTATCATATTAATATTTCGTTACATACATTTTCATTATTACCAGATAGTGAGAGTATTAAATTATATACTTACCTTCAAATAAAAGAAGATGCACATAGTTTATATGGTTTTGTTGAAAAACAAGAAAGAGAACTATTTAAATTATTGCTTTCAGTTTCGGGTGTAGGAGCAAGTACAGCTAGGACTATGCTTTCTTCATTGGCACCGTCTCATATTATTCAAGCAATAGCTTCAAATGATGTAGCAACAATTCAAGGAGTAAAAGGAATTGGAGCCAAAACAGCGCAAAGAGTAATACTTGATTTGAAGGATAAAGTGTTAAAAATTTATGATTTAGATGACGTTTCTATGGTTTCAAACAATACAAACAAAAATGAAGCGTTATCTGCATTAGAGGTTTTAGGTTTTGCCCGAAAATCTGCTGAAAAAGTTATCGAAAAAATCATAAGAGATGTCCCAAATGCCTCTGTAGAACAATTAATTAAGCAAGCATTAAAAAGTTTATAATTTGGAACAAATTAACAATAAATTCTTTGTGAAATTTAAAAATATATTAAAATTACTTTTACTCTTTCCTGTTTTGACTTTCGCTCAAGTGGAAGAAGAACAAGATAGTATTAAAACTGGAGTCGATCTTGGAAAATTGGACGTTCCAAACCCTTCGAGTATAGTTGAGGCTTATACTTATGATCCTGTAACCGATATGTATATTTACAGTAATACGGTTGATGATTTTAATATTAATTATCCCATTGTTTTAACTCCAGCGCAATATCAAGAGTTAGTGTTGCGTGAAGAAATGCGTAAATATTATCAAGAGAAATCGGCAGCAATAGATGGGAAAAAAGACGGTTCCGAAGAAGCTAAAAAAGATTTATTACCAAGGTATTATGTAAATTCTAAGTTTTTTGAAACAATTTTTGGTGGCAATACAATTGATGTTAAGCCTACAGGTTCAGTTGAAATTGATTTAGGAGTAAGATTTACCAAGCAAGATAATCCTTCATTTTCACCTCGAAATAGAAAAACGACAACTTTCGATTTTGACCAGCGAATAAGTATGGGATTACAAGGAAAAGTAGGTACTCGACTTGGTGTAAATATCAATTACGATACGCAGTCTACTTTTGCCTTCCAAAATATGATTAAGTTAGAATATTTTTCTAATGAAGACGATATTTTACAAAAATTGGAAGTAGGTAATGTAAGTTTTCCTTTATCCAATTCATTAATTCGTGGAGCACAAAGTTTATTTGGTGTAAAAGCGCAATTACAATTTGGTAAAACTACTGTTACAGGAGTTTTCTCTGAGCAAAAATCGCAAACTAAAACCGTAACCTCTCAGGGAGGTGGAACTTTACAAGACTTCGAATTATTCGCTTTAGATTATGATGCTGATCGTCACTTTTTCTTATCACAATATTTTAGAGATAAATATGATAAAGCATTAGAAAATTATCCTTATGTGAATAGTCGTGTTCAAATTACGCGTTTAGAAGTTTGGGTAACGAATAAGCAAAATCGAATAAATACAACCGAAAATAATATTAGGAACATTGTTGCGCTTCAAGATTTAGGTGAAGGACCGCTCAATAATTTAAACTCACAAGAAATTGTAGCTATGGATTTGGGTGCTCAGCCAGGATTTTTTGGTTCAACACAAATAGGTACTCCAACAGATAATAAAAATAATCAATTTAATCCAAATAATATTGGGAGTAATTTTTTAAATAATAATATTCGAGAGGTAGCAACAGCAAATAATGGTTTCAATATTTCAGGAATGGAAGAAGGAACCGATTATGCTAAATTAGAAAATGCAAGAAAATTATCTGCATCAGAATATTCATACCACCCACAGTTAGGTTATATTTCATTAAATCAAAAGCTTCAAAATGATGAAGTTTTAGCGGTTGCATTTCAATATACAATTGGAGATGAAGTGTATCAGGTTGGAGAATTTGGAACAGATGGTATTGATGCAACTAACGTAAATAGTTCTACTGGTGTAGCAGTACCAACAACACAGGCTTTAATTTTAAAAATGCTAAAAAGTAACTTAACAATCGTTAAGAATACTGTTGGAGGAATAGATTACACAATGCCAGTTTGGAACTTAATGATGAAAAACATTTATCAAGTTCCGGGAGCTTATCAATTACAACAAGACGATTTTAGATTAAACATTTTATATGTTGACCCTTCACCATTAAACTATATTACTAAAGCATCTGCTTCAGCACCAAATTTGCCAGCAGATGTAGATAACGTTCCTTTGCTAAAAGTGTTTAATGTAGATCAATTAAATAATACAAATGACCCAGAGAATAATAGGTATGGAGATGGTTTTTTTGATTATGTTCCAGGTATTACTATTGATCCTCAATATGGTAGGATTATTTTTACTACAAAAGAACCATTTGGTGAATTATTATTTGATAAATTAAGTACTGGAGCTCCAACAGAGGATTATAACAATCCATCTAATATTGGTGCTTATAATGAAAATCAAGCAAAATATGTTTTCAGAACATTATATACAAAAACGCAAGCGGCTTCTTTACAAGAAAGTGAGAAAAATAAATTTAAGTTAAGAGGTCGTTTTAAATCAACAGGAGGTAATGGAATTTCAATTGGAGCTTTTAATGTGCCTCAAGGTTCAGTTGTAGTAACAGCAGGAGGTAGGGTTTTAATTGAAGGTGTAGATTATACAGTAAATTACCAAATGGGAACGGTTCAAATAATAGACCCTTCTCTTGAAGCTTCAAATACACCAATTGAAATTTCTCTCGAAAATAATTCTGTTTTTGGGCAACAAACAAGACGTTTTTGGGGAGTAAATGTAGAGCATAAGTTTAACAAAAATTTCTTGGTTGGTGCTACTTTATTAAGATTAACTGAACGACCTTTTACAAATAAATCCAACTACGGGCAAGAATCCGTAAACAATACTATTTTTGGTGTAAATACTAATTTTTCTACTGAAATTCCATTCTTAACAAGAATGGTTAATAAATTACCAAACATAGATACTGATGTTCCGTCTAATCTTTCATTTAGAGGTGAAATCGCTTACTTACTGCCTAATGCCTCAAAAGCAGATCAATTTAATGGTGAAGCAACTACTTATGTAGATGATTTTGAAGGGTCGCAATCAACAATAGATTTAAGAACACCTACCGCATGGACATTGTCAAGTGTGCCTTTGGAAGATAATTATGATAATACTCCTACAAATGACGAACCTGCTTCCGATGACTTAAGTATTGGTTATAAAAGAGCAAAATTGTCTTGGTATACCATAGACCCAGTTTTTTATTCCCAAACACCTGGGGGTATTTCAAATGACGATTTATCTTTAAATAGAGTTAGAAGAATTTATTACAGTGAACTTTATCCCGATACTGATATTGCTCAAGGACAAGCAACTGTTGTAAATACATTAGATTTAACGTATTATCCAAAAGAAAGAGGACCTTACAATTTTAACAATGTTATTGCTTCAAATGGTGGAGTTTTTAATGATACTCAGGCTGTTGATAACTGGGGAGGAATAATGCGTTCTATTACTTCTACAAATTTTGAACAAGCAAACGTAGAGTATATACAATTCTGGATGATGAATCCTTATTACAATAATGGCAATCCTGATGATTATGTTGATCCAACAAATACAGGAAAGTTAGTGTTTAACTTAGGAGAAATCTCTGAAGATATATTAAAAGACGGAAGAAAATTATATGAAAATGGTTTGCCAGAAGCAGGTTCTTCAACTCCAACTATTCAAACTGAATGGGGGCAAATTCCTTCTTCTCAATCATTAATCTATGCATTTGATACAAATGAGAATAATAGAAATGTACAAGATGCTGGTTTTGATGGATTATTAGATGCTGAAGAAACTTTAAAATATACAGATTATGCTACTTATTCAGATCCAGCAGCCGATAATTATCAGTTTTATTTAAGTGCTACAGGCGGTGTTATTGAACGCTATAAAAATTATAATGGCTATGAAGGAAACTCTCCAGTAAATGTTACCGATACAAATAGAGGAAATACCACTTATCCTGATGTTGAAGACATTAACAGAGATAACACTATGAATACTATCAATTCATATTATATCTATGAAGTTCCTTTGGTGCCAAATCCACAAATTGGTCAAAACTATGTTGTGGATACCAGAGAGCGACCTGCAAGTTTGCCAAATGGTACAACAGGATCAGCTCAATGGGTTTTATATAAAATTCCAATTCAAGATGTTTTAAATGCGCAAAAAGTTGGACCAATTGAAGATTTACGTTCTATTCGATTTATAAGAATGTACATGGCTGGCTTTAAAGACGAAATTACATTGCGTTTTGGTTCTTTAGATCTAGTTCGTGGTGAATGGAGACGTTATGTAAATACATTAGATGCAAATGATGCTGATCCAACAAATGATGGAACTGGTTTTGATGTTGTATCCTTAAATGTTCAAGAAAATTCAGATAGAACTCCAATTCCTTATGTTACACCTCCAGGAGTTACAAGAGAACAATTGTATAATAACAATACTGTAATCAACCAAAATGAACAATCTTTGTCTTTAAGAGTTTATGATGGCGATTTAACAAATGGGAACTATAATAATGGTTTAGAAACGAATGATGCAAGAGGAGTTTTTAAGAATGTAAACGTAGATATGCGTCAGTTTAAAAAACTGAGAATGTTTTTGCATGCGGAGGCGCTTCCAACACCTGAAAATCAACCCTTGCTTGATGACGAAATGGTTGCGTTCATTCGTTTTGGTAACGATTTTACAGAAAACTTTTATCAGGTAGAGATGCCTTTAAAAGTTTCTAGTCCTTCATCTAGAACTCCTGAGGAAGTTTGGCCGGTTGAGAATGAAATTGAATTACCACTAAAATTATTAACTGAATTAAAATCAAAAATTATTGGTGATCCTAATTCTGTTGTTCTAGATGTAAATGGAATTCGATTTTTAAATGAGCAGGATTTAGGTTCTTCTAATAGCAGAATGAATATAGGTATTAAAGGTAATCCTAATTTTGGTTTAGTAAGAACTATTATGCTCGGATTAAAAAACAATACTACAGGAAAAGTAATTCGTGGTGAAGTTTGGTTTAATGAACTTCGTTTGTCTGATATGGACAATAAAGGCGGTTATGCTGCGGTTGCTAGTTTAGATACAAATATTGCCGATTTTGCTAATATTTCTGCAACAACAAGGATAAGTACTATTGGTTTTGGAGGCCTAGAACAAGGTCCAAATGAGAGAAGTAGAGAAGATATGTTTCAATATGATTTGGTAACCAATTTTAATTTAGGACAATTATTGCCAAAAAAATGGGGAATTAATTTACCATTCAACTATGCGGTTGGAGAAGAAACTATAACTCCTAAATATGATCCGTTTTATCAAGATATTGAGTTGCAACAGTTATTAGATAATACAACAGATGCCGCTACTAAAGCTAATATCGAAAATAGAGCGATTGACTACACAAAAAGAACAAGTATTAATTTTATTGGTGTTAAAAAAGAAAGAGCACCAGAGCAAAAACAACATTTTTATGATGTAGAGAATTTAACATTATCATATTCATTCAATGAAATGCAACATCATGATTATGAAATTGAAAGTTTGCTAGATCAACAAAATAGAACCGCGGTTGATTATGCTTATAGTTTTAAACCACTAAGTATAGAACCGCTGAAAAAATCAAAAAAATTATCAAAAAGTCGTTATTATCAAATTTTGAAGGATTTTAATTTCAACTTTCTACCTAATAATATTTCGTTTAGTTCTAATATCATTAGGCAGTATAACAGACAAGAATTTCGCCTAGTAGATGTACAAGGTTTAGGTTTAGATCCATTATATAGAAGAAATTATTTCTTTAATTATAATTATGGATTTAATTATAACATTACAAAATCACTTAAAGTAAATTATACTGCTGCTACAAATAATATTGTGCGTAATTATTTTGATGCTAATGGTATTGTAGATGACAATTTAGATATTTGGGATGGTTATTGGGATATTGGTCAGTCTAATCAGCACAATCAACAAATTGTGGTTAATTATGAATTGCCATTAAATAAATTACCATTTTTATCATTTTTAAAATCAAATTATACTTATACAGGAGATTATAATTGGCAAAGAGCAACAGATGCTTTTGCAAATTTTGTTGACGAAAGCGGTACTACTTGGAATCTTGGAAATACCATTCAAAATGCAAGCTCTCATACTTTGAACGGGAACTTAAATATGGATATATTTTATAGATATATTGGTTTATTAAAAGATAAAAAGAAAAATAACGCACCTACAAATAATAAAAATGCAACTCCAAAACCAGGACAAAAAGTAACTGCCACAAATAAAAATAATACTCAAAAAGAAGATAATGTATTTGTTAAAGGTCTAAAAGGAGTTTTAATGAGTGTTAAAAATATACAAGGTACTTACAAAGAAACAAACGGTACTGTATTGCCAGGTTATTTACCAGGTCTAGGTTTCTTTGGAACCTCTAGACCAAGTCTAGGTTTCGTAATGGGTAGTCAATCTGATGTTCGTTATGAAGCGGCAAAAAGAGGTTGGTTAACAGAATATCCAGAATTCAATCAAAACTTTACTCAGGTAAAAAATAAACAATTGAATTTTACGGCGCAGTTAGAAGTGTTTCCTGATTTAAAGATTGATTTAACAGGTGAAAGAATGTATATGGAAAATTACTCAGAACAGTTTGATGTGGTAAATGGGCAATATAATTCTCGTTCGCCATATAATACTGGTAATTTCAATATTTCAACCATTTTAATTAAAACTTCATTCAAACAAAGTGATGCTAATTTCTCTGAAGCATTCCAAGATTTTAGAGATAACAGATTAATTGTTGCAAATAGATTAGCTGAAAAATATTACGGAAATAGTAATTATCCAGTAGATGTAAATGGTTATCCAGTAGGATTTGGAAGAAATAGTCAGCAAGTATTGTTGCCAGCATTTTTAGCAGCTTACACTGGAACCGATGCCGCTAAAACATCAACAGGGATCTTTAAAAATGTTCCGTTACCAAACTGGAATATTAAATATACAGGTTTAATGCGTTACAAGTTCTTTAAAGATACTTTTAAAAGATTCTCATTACAACATGGTTATAGAGCGAGTTATAATGTTAATGCATTTACTTCAAACTTAAACAATACACCGCTAGATGCTAATGGTAATTTCTATTCTAAAACATTAGTTTCAAATGTGAATTTAACCGAGCAGTTTAATCCGTTGATGCGTGTTGATTTTGAAATGAAGAACTCGATTCGTGTTTTGGCTGAAATGAAAAAAGATAGAACTTTAAATATGAGTTTCGATAATAACTTATTAACTGAAGTTAGTGGAAACGAATATACATTAGGATTGGGCTATAGAATTAAAGATGTAACGATAAACTCAACTTTAGCTGATAACCCAATGGGCGTAATTAAAAGCGATATCAACTTAAAAGCCGATTTTACTTTAAGAAAAAATACAACTATAGTTCGTTATTTAGATTATGATTATAGTGAATTAGCAGGTGGGCAAAATTTATGGTCAATCAAGTTTACAGCAGATTATTCGTTTAGTAAAAACTTAACGGCTATATTATTCTACGATCATCAGTTCTCAAAAGCAGTAATTTCAACTTCGTTTCCAATTACAAATATTCGAGGCGGATTTACATTGCGATATAATTTCGGAAATTAACAAAAGACACTTTAAAAATTATTTTTTTTAAATTACATTTGTCGGAAATAATAAACAATAAAAAAATGAATATACCTTCAAACTTAAAGTACACTAAAGAACACGAATGGGTTTCTATTGATGAAGATGTTGCAACTGTAGGAATTACTGAATTTGCTCAAAAAGAATTGGGTGATATCGTATATGTAGAAGTAGAAACACTAGATCAAACTTTAAATAAAGATGAGGTTTTTGGTACTGTAGAGGCAGTAAAAACAGTTTCTGATTTATTCTTACCATTAACAGGTGAAATTATCGAATTCAACGAAAATTTAGAAACAGAACCTGAAAAAGTGAACTCAGATCCTTATGGAGATGGTTGGATGATTAAAATCAAAATAGATAACCCTGCAGAAGTAGAAGATTTACTTTCGAGTGAAGATTATAAAGCACTTATCGGAGCGTAATTTTTTTTGGCTGGCTATTATTTGGACATTATTCATTACTGTTCTTTGTTTGGTTAGCGTAAATGATTTACCTTCGGTTTCAATCCAAAATAAAGACAAAATAACGCATGCAATGTTTTATTTTGTTTTTGTTTTTTTGTGGGGAAATGCTTTTACAAAGAATTCTAAAACTTTTTTTAAAGTATTTGTATTTGCAATTCTTTATGGCATAATTATTGAGATATTTCAGGGGGTGTTTACAGAAACGCGATCGGCAGATTTTTTCGATGTTTTAGTAAATACATTTGGAGCTTTACTAGGTTTACTTTTACTTTTTATAAAAAAAATAACCTAAAATTTTTAAACAAATCTATTATTAACTATATTAGCACCTCAAAATTTAGAATATGGAATTAAAGAAAAATCCTAATGTTGACCCGAAAAGAAACAGCTTGCTGTATTTTCAAGTAGGATTAATGGCGATCTTGTTATTGTCTTATTTGGGTATTGAATTAAAGTCAATGGATCCTATTCAAGAAAAAGAAGAAAGATTTGTAACAGACAATTTGGTTGTAGATGACGAAGAAGCAATCATAACATTACCTCCTGTTCAACAATTACCACCGCCACCACCGCCAGCTCCAGAAGTTATCGAAGTGGTTAAGGATGAAATTAAAATTGAAGAGAAAAAAATCGAAACTACTGAAGTGCAAGAAAACAAACCAGTTGTGGTTGTTAAAGCATCAGATGTAGGAAGTACTGGAGGAGATGCTCTAGAAGATTTAGATGCTGAAGTTCCTTTTGCAGTTATTGAAGATATTCCATTGTTCCCAGGTTGTGAAAACGTACCAAAAGCAAAAAGAATGGAGTGTTTTAATCAGCAAATGAACAAGCACATTAAAAAATATTTCACTTACCCAGAAAGCGCTGCTGAGGAAGGAATTCAAGGACGTGTAGCAGTTCAGTTTGTTATTGATAAACAAGGAAATGTTACTGATATCCAAATGAGAGGTCCTAAAGGAGGAGCAGATCTTGAGAAAGAAGCAAAAAGAATTATCGAAAAGCTTCCTAAATTTACTCCAGGTAAACAAAGAGGGAAACCAGTAAAAGTTAAATATGGTTTACCAATTACATTTAAATTGCAATAATTTAATTATATAAAATCCCTCCAAATTCGGAGGGATTTTTTTTGGCATACATATTGTGTAATGTTAACTGTTAAAGAGTTGTTAACAATTAAATACTATGCATTATGAAAACAAATGCAAATTTAAAGTCTAGAAGTAAAAATAGTTTTATCTATTTTCAATTAGGATTAATTGGTTGTATGTTGGTAATTCTTTTTATTTTAGAATTTAAGTTTAAAACAATTAAACATGAAGTAGCAGCAGTAATTCCGACAATTGGTATCGATGATGAACCAGAAGATAAAATGTATAGAATTATTGAGCGTTTGCCACAAGCTAGCGAACCTATAATTAAAAAACCCTCTTCCAGCAAAAACATTGCCAGATGTAGTTAACGATTTTGAAGTAAAAGATAATAATGTAGTAACAAATAGTAATAATACTTCAACTCAAGATAATTTTACAGATACAACTAATAACAATGATACTCCTACAGAAACTAATAATACTACTATTACTGAAGTTCCTTTAAGTAGACCATTTGAAACAGTTTTTTCAGTAGAGCAGTTGCCAATGTTTCCAGAGTGTAAAGGACTTTCTCGTGCTGAACAAAAAGAATGTTTTGAAACACAATTGTCTAAAAGAGTAATAAAAAATGTTGTATATCCAGGTGATGATCTAGAAAATGGAAAACAAGGTACTGCTTTAGTAGAATTTATTATAGACGAAAAAGGTGAAATTATTAACGTAAAAGCTTTAGACAATAAAAGAGCTACACTTGAAATGCAATTAGCGGCTATTAAAGCAATAAAAAAATTACCAAAATTAATTCCAGCGAAGCAAGGACAAAAAGCTGTAAAAGTAAAATATACACTTCCAGTTTCATTTAGATTGAATTAAAACAAATAAATTAATAACACAAAAAAATCCCAATTCGTTGGGATTTTTTTATTTTTACCATCTAATAAAAATAGAAATGAATATCAAGCAATATTTAGATTCAACATATTTAAAAACGGCAGCACAAGCAGGTTTGTCTGAAAATGAAAATAAAGAAGTTGTTACAGCTGCAATTCAAGAAGCGATTGAGAATGATTTTAAGTTAATTATGATTCGTCCTGAGTTTGTAAAATTAGCTAAAGAAATGATTCAAAATGCTAATTCTAAAGTAACGGTTGGAACTGTAATTGATTTTCCTAAAGGTGAATCTTCAGTAGAAGAAAAAATTTCTGAGGCCAACAGAGCGATTCAAGATAATGTTGATGATTTAGATTTTGTAGTAGATTATGAAGCGTTCAAACGTGGAGAAATTGATTATGTTAAAAATCAAGTTTTACAATGTACTAAACTAGGTTTGTCTCATGATAAAATTGTAAAATGGATAATAGAAGTAGCGGCTTTAACAAATGAAGAAATAGTACGTTTATCTGCATTAATTAAAAATGTGGTGCTGGCAAATTTCAAAGAGAATGTGTACGAAAATGTTTTTGTAAAGTCGTCTACAGGATTTTATAAAACCGAACCAGGAATGCCAAATGGCGCAACTGTGCCAACAATAAAATTAATGATCGAAAATTCTTGTCCACTTCCTGTAAAAGCAGCTGGAGGAGTAAGAACTTATGAAGAAGCTGTAGAAATGATTAAATTAGGTGTAAAAAGAATTGGAACTTCATCGGCAAGAGCAATCGCAAATGGAGAAGTTTCAGAATCGGACTATTAGTATGAAAAATTTTTTAGTAATTTTTGGTTTATTTATTATTTCAAATGTAGCATTTGCTCAAGATAAAAATCAACATTTTCCGATTTTTTCTGAATGTGAGAATGTTGCTAGAGAACAAGAACAAGAGTGTTTTAATAATACAATACAGCAATTTGTCTTTCAAAATTTCAAAGTATCTGAAGCTGATAATAAAATAAATGGAACTATCAATGCAGTATTTGAAGTTGATACTACGGGTAATTTTAAACCCTTATATATTGATGCACCATCTGGAGATTTAAAAAAGGAAACAGAAAGAATATTTGCAGCTTTACCGAAGGTAAAACCCGCTACATTTTCGGGTAGAAAAACCTATGCAAAGTTTAATTTAAAAATAGATATACCTTTACAAGAGCCCAAAAAGTATAAAGCAGAAACCGATTTTACTAAAGGTCAGGATAGAACTAATAAAGAGTTAATAGATAATTCTAAAGAATTAACAGAGTTTGAAGATGTTGCTAAGAATTATAAAAAGTTCGACAACCCACAGTTTAAAAGTTCTTTAAATTTAGCATTTACTCATCAAAATTATGCGGTTTTCGATGCGTTAATAAACCAGGTGGGTAGTAATAATCATACGGCAACAAAGCCCTATTCTTATGCAGAAGTAGCAAAATATTATGATTTTGAAGCGGCTTATCAATCGTTGTCAAAAACCCAAGAAAGTTGGTTGGGAAGAAAATTTTGGAATGAGAATTTAATTGCTATTCAGGGAGAAAATTATTGGTTTACATTAAATCCAATCGTTGATTTTAGAATAGGAAAAGATACAAAAAGTGAAGCGTCAAACACTTTTGTTAATACTAGAGGTTTAAATGTTCAGGGTGGTTTAGGGAATCAAATAACTTTTTCTGCATCTATTTATGAAAGTCAAGGTCGATTTGCAGATTATTATAATGCATATTCAGAGAGTATAAAGCCATCAGGTGGAAACCCTGCGATTATTCCTGGTATTGGTATTGCCAAAAGTTTTAAAGATGACGCTTACGATTTTCCAATGGCGGACGCTAATATTAAATTTAAGCCTAGTGAAATTTTTGATTTGCAGCTTGGTTATGGTAGAAACTTTATTGGAGATGGTTATCGTTCTTTATTACAAGGTGATGGTGTAAGCCCTTATCCATATTTTAAAATTAACACTACTTTTTGGAAAATAAAATACACGAATACTTATATGTGGTTAAAAGATGTTCGTCCGGAAGTAACTGTGGATGGAACCTATGCTACAAAATATATGGCAAGTCATTATTTAAGTTATAATGTGTCTAAAAAATTAAATATCGGTTTATTTGAAAATGTTGTTTGGACTAATACAAATGACAGAGGTTTTGATGCAAATTTTATTAATCCAATTATTTTTTATAGAGCTGTAGAATTTTCTTCTTCTTCTAAAGCAGGAAATGCAGTTTTAGGTGCCACTGCAAAATACAAGTGGAATAATAAGGTTAATTTATATGGACAATTTTTGTTAGATGAGTTTTCAATTGGTGATGTAAAAGCAGGTGATAAGAGTTGGAAAAACAAGTTTGGATACCAACTGGGAGCTAAATATTACGATGCTTTTAAAGTGAAAAATCTAACTTTACAATTAGAGTACAATCATGTAAGGCCATATGTTTATTCACATAGTAATCCATTAACAAATTATGCTCATAATAATTTAAGCATGGGGCATCAATGGGGAGGAAATTTTAGAGAACTTGTTGGAATAGCTAGATATTATAAAGGAAGATATTACGGAGAAATGAAAGTTACTTATGGTCAAAAAGGATTTGATTTTAACGATGGAACGGATAATTATAATTATGGAGGAAATATATTCTTAAGTTATAATGATAATCGTCCTAGAGACATAGGAGTTACAATTGCTCAAGGAAATAAAACAAATATTTTTATAACAGAATTGCAATTAGGATATTTAGTTAATCCATCTTCTAACTTAAAAGTTTTCGGAAGTTTCTTGTATCGCAATTTTGACCCAACAGCTGAAACAGCAACAACTGTTAAGTCAAACACTACTTGGATTTCAATTGGAATTAGAAGTGATTTGTTTAACTGGTATTTCGATTACTAATAGTATTAAAAATCCTAAAGTTTATTTAGGATTTTTTTATTTTTAAGAAATTCTACCAGATGCTTAAAAAAACTAATCACGAATCACGAATTACTAATCACTAATTTAGTATCTTTGCGCTCAATAAAAAAATAAGGTTTATTACTGTTTTGAGTTCTAATAATAACGCCATATCTCAACCAACTCTTTTTTCAAAATTTGTTGCGATCACTAAGGCAAGATTGTCTATTAGTGTAGTGGTATCTACTTTGGCGGGTTATGTTCTTGGAGTTGAACATTGGAATGAGAACTCTTGGGTAACTTTGTTTTTACTTATAATTGGAGGTTACTGCATGGTGGGAGCTTCAAATGTTTTCAATCAAATTATTGAAAAAGATTTGGATGCTTTAATGGATCGTACTAAAAATAGACCATTACCTGCAGGTTTAATTTCAACACAAAATGCTTTAATTTTAGGGATAGTTTTAACTGTATTGGGATTGTCAATTTTATTTGCAGTAAATCCAAAAACAGCAATGTTTGGAGCTATTTCTATTTTTATGTATGTGTTTTTATATACGCCTTTAAAGACAAAAACGCCTTTGTCTGTTTTTGTTGGGGCTTTTCCAGGAGCAATACCTTTTATGTTAGGTTGGGTTGCTGCAACAGGTCATTTTGGAATAGAAGCAGGAACGCTTTTTATAGTTCAGTTTTTTTGGCAATTTCCACATTTTTGGGCCATCGGTTGGTTTTTGTATGAAGATTATGAAAAGGCTGGTTTTTTTATGTTGCCTACAGGTAAAAAAGATAAGAAAACAGCGTTTCAAATTATATTCTATACTATTTGGACAATTTTAGCCTCAATAATTCCAGCTTTCGGTTTTACAGGTAAGTTGTTTTTAACTAAAATTTCGGCAGTAATTGTAGTGCTTTTAGGATTTTGGATGCTTTATTATGCTTTAAAATTGTATAGAGAAATGGATAAAATGGCGGCTAGAAAATTAATGATTGTAAGTGTTTCTTATATTACGCTATTGCAAATTGTTTATATTGTAGATAAGTTTTTAAGATAAAATGGAAAATATTAAAACAACTCAAGAACAAGAACTATACCTTCAAAAAGGTAAAACCTATAAAATGTTGTTGATTTTTGCCATGATAAGTATTGTCATGATTTTTGCAGGATTAACAAGCGGATTTGTGGTTAGTAAATCGAGAAAAGATTGGTTGCAAAATTTTGAAATGCCCGATACTTTTTTGTATAGCACCATTTTGCTATTAGTAAGTAGTGTAACTTTTTGGATGGCTAAAAAAATGGTAAAAAAAGGTGATAATCCTAAAGGAATGATTTTTTTATTAGCGACATTAGGCTTGGGAATCTTGTTTGTAATTTTTCAATTTAAAGGATTCAGTATTTTATTTACAGAAGGATTAGTGCCAACTGGGCCAACAGGATCGGTAACAATTTCGTTTTTATATGCGTTTGTTATTGTTCACATTGCTCACCTTGTTGGCGGTTTTTTCTCGCTTTTTTTTGTAATTTATAATCATTTTAAACAAAAATATACACCAACTCAAACCCTTGGTATTGAACTAAGTGCGATGTATTGGCACTTTATGGATTTTATCTGGTTATATTTGTTTTTATTTTTCTATTTTTTCAAATAGAAAAAAAATAATAAATTTGGGAACTTTTTAACAACTTAAAAATTTTATGGGAGCGACAGTTATTACTCATGATGAATACGCAATATTAGATGGCGGTCCAGGACCATTAGGAGCAACCTATGGAAAAATGATGATGTGGTATTTCATCTTATCAGATGCATTAACATTTTCAGGATTTCTAGCAGCTTATGGTTTTTCAAGATTTAAATTTATTGAAACTTGGCCTATTGCAGACGAAGTGTTTACGCACTTTCCATTTTTACACGGTGTAGATGCACCTATGTATTATGTGGCGTTGATGACTTTTATACTTATCTTTTCTTCTGTAACTATGGTTCTTGCTGTAGATGCAGGACATCATTTAAAGAAGACAAAAGTTGCAATTTACATGGCATTAACTATCGTTGGAGGTTTAATATTCTTAGGTTCTCAAGCTTGGGAGTGGAAAAATTTCATCAATGGAGAGTTTGGTGCAATTGAAACTAAAGGAGGATCAATTTTACAATTTGTAACTAAAGAAGGTGAGAGAGTTTCTTTAGCTGAATTTGCAAAGGTATTACCAGAAGAAAGAGAACATTTAAGCCGCGATAAAGGTGTTTGGTTCATGAGTGAGCCTAATTTGCCTTCATACTCAGTGAATGAAATTGTTGAAGGATTTAAAGCAAACCCTGATTTATTAATAAGAACTGAGCAAATTGTAGATAAAAAGAAAGTAGTTTTAAATCGTGAGGAATCTTTAAAAAGATTAGGCGATGCAAAATATGTTGTTGAAGGTGCTAATTTAGTTCGCAATGAGTACGGTCATAAATTATTTGCTAACTTCTTCTTCTTTATTACTGGTTTCCACGGTTTCCACGTATTCTCTGGAGTTGTAATTAATGTAATTATATTCTTCAATGTTTTATTAGGAACTTACGAGAAAAGAAAAAGTTATGAAATGGTTGAAAAAGTTGGATTGTACTGGCACTTTGTCGATTTAGTATGGGTGTTTGTATTCACATTCTTCTACCTAGTTTAATTTATTAAGATTTATCGATTATGGCACACGCACACGAATCAAATACAAAAAGAATCTGGTTAGTTTTTGGAATTTTATCTCTTGTTACAATTGTTGAAGTAGCATTAGGTATTGTTAAACCAGATGGTTTGCATATGACAAGTATTTTAGGAACTAGTCCACTTAACTGGATTTTCTTAATCTTAACTTTAGTTAAAGCATATTTCATTACTTGGGCTTTCATGCACATGGAGGGTGAAAAAAAATGGTTTAGAAGATCAGTGGTTTGGACTGCAGTTTTCTTAATTATTTATTTATCATTTATTCTTTTAGTAGAAGGAGACTATGTTTTTGAAGTTTACAAACATGGATATTTAAAATGGATATTCTAATTAGAATTTAACATATTAAATCCCGATTTAATCGGGATTTTTTTTTGTATTTTTGTGAGAAATATTACTCAATGAATAAGAATAAAATTGTCTTAATAATTCTCTTTATATTTCCTATAGTTACGTATTTAATTTTTGCTTCTGCAAAACACAACGCTTTGTTTTTGCCTACTTTATCGGAAAGTAATAAAGAAATTTCAGCAACATGGAAAACTCTTGACGGAGAGACTGTTCAATTAAAAGATAAAATCACCATCTTAGGATTTGTTGGTGCCGAAGTTTTTGAGAATAAAACCAACCTTTTTAATTTAAATCAAAAAATTTATAATAAATATTTTGGTTTCAAAGATTTTCAATTTGTAATGATAGCGCCCATTGGAACTGAAAAGGATTGTAAAGAAATTTTAGATAAATTTAAATTAGTATCAGATGATCTTTCGGGTTGGCATTTTGTTTTTGCATCGAAAGAAGACATTCAAGAATATTATAATTCATTTAAGTTACAAACTACTTTAGATCATAATTTGGGAACACCAAATGTTATAATACTCGATAAGAATATTAATCATCGCGGTAGAAAAGGTAAAAATAAAAAAGGGGAAGAAGAGTACAGAGAAAGTTATAATACTATGTCTTCGGCTGATCTTCATAATGAAATGTCTGATGATGTAAAGATTATTTTGCGAGAATATCGACTTGCTTTAAAAAAGAATTCTCGTAAAGACGAGTTTAGAGATAAAATTACAGAGGAATTAGAAAATAAATAAGATGAAAAAGTCATATATAGGTTTAGCGTTTATTATTTTAATTTTTGGAATCTGGGTAGTTAAGGAAATAAATGCACGTTATTATTCTAAATCTGATTTGTATGAGATTGGCTCAGCACCAAGTTTTGAACTAACTAATCAAGATGATAAAAAGATTTCTGATAAAGATTATTTAGGTAAAGTTTATGTAATTGAGTTTTTCTTTTCAACTTGCCCTACGATTTGTCCTAAAATGAATCAAAATATGTTGAAAATTCAAGATGAGTTTTTAAATGAAAAAGATTTTGGAATTGTATCAATAACCATTAATCCTGATTATGATACACCAAAAGTTTTAAAAGAACATGCTGAAATTTTAGGTGTAAAACACGCTAATTGGAATTTTCTTACAGGTAATAAAGATTACATCTATGAGTTGGCTAACAAAGGTTTCAATATGTATGCTGGCGAAAATAAAAAAGCAATGGGTGGTTTTGAACATTCTGGCATGTTTGCACTTGTAGACAAAGAAGGAAATATTCGTTGTAGAACGGATCAATACGGAAATCCAATTTTATATTACGATGGAATTGATCAGGTAGGAGTAAAAAATATTATTGAAGATATTAAAAAATTATTACAAGAATAATTATGGGAAACAATACTATTGAAACAAAATACAATAAATTGATTATTGCTTTATCAGTTATTATACCAGTAGTAGTAGCGGTTTTATTTGGTGTAAATCTAAGAAAAATGGGCTTTGATGTAGAGCCGCTTAGTTTTTTACCCCCAATTTATGCTACAATTAACGGAATCACAGCAGCCGTTTTAGTTTTTGCGGTAATGGCAATTAAAAATGGCAACAGACAATTACATGAGTTGTTAATGAAAGTTGCAATTGCTTGTTCATTAGTTTTCTTAGTTATGTATGTAGCTTATCACATGACATCAGATACGACTTATTTTGGAGATGCTAATTTAAATGGTGTTTTAGAAGAATCTGAAAAAGAGGTTTTAGGATCATTTCGTTATATCTATTACTTTATTTTATTTACTCATATTTTGTTGTCAATAGCAATTATACCTTTAGTTTTAATTACTTACGTAAAAGCATTGGCACAACGATTTGACAAACATAAAAAAATAGCCAAAATAACATTCCCAATCTGGCTTTACGTTGCCATTACAGGTGTTGTAGTTTATATCATGATTTCTCCTTATTATGCAAATTAGAGTTAAAAGTAAAAAGTTAAAAGTAAAAAGTTTAAAGTTAGGTGTTTTAAAAAGAACACTTTTCACTTTTGTCTTTTCACTTTTACCTTTCTTCGTAGAAGCTCAATGCGCTATGTGTAGAGCTGCACTAGAAAGTGAAGAAAGCGGTGCCCAAGCAGAAGCTGTTAATGATGGTATTGTTTATTTAATGGTTATTCCATATATTTTAGTTGGAGCTG
Organism: Flavobacteriaceae bacterium; assembly: GCA_014763515.1. Taxonomy (GTDB): domain Bacteria; phylum Bacteroidota; class Bacteroidia; order Flavobacteriales; family Flavobacteriaceae; genus Flavobacterium. The sequence continues at coordinate 7,491 of JACXVH010000001.1, read as the reverse complement.
CTTTTTATGCTATTTATAAACTGAAATATTCTAAAAAGAAAGAAGAGAACTAATCTAATCCATCGATTTTAACGCTAACTTTACCTGATGTTGTAATAAACGCAATAATCGCTTTGTTAGTTAATTCGACTTTTTCAAATTCTAAATCACTTAATATTCCGTTTACAAAAATACCTTTCATAGGAGAGTAATTATTTAGGTAACCAGTTAAAGTGTTTTTTCCTTCTTCTAAGTTTTCTTTAATAGAATATCGGCAGTTTTCTTGAATTTTTCTCAAGATTGTCCCTTGCGCTAACCAATTTGCTGATTTTAGTAATACGCTTTTGGTGTTTAAAACATAATCCAATTGGTCAAAGTAAATTTCTTTAGTAATAGCATTATAATTTGGATAACCATTTAAATAAATAGTACCATTAATGCTTCCTGTCATATCTAATGCTATAATTAGTTTGTTGTCTTTTTCCCAAATAGAAACATTTTGAACGGTTATTTTTTTACTTCCTGAACCAAATTCTTGATCTTTAAAATTTTTAGTAATTACTTTTGATGCGCTTTCATAAGTAGACACAATTGCTAACGAAACTTCGGCTTTATTTGGAATTTGAGTTACTGGTTTAAGAACAATTTTTTTACTGTCAAATGTGTTTTTTGGTTCTTGTCCTACCATGGTTTGAAGGTTACATTTTAATCCCATATCCATAGTAATTTTGCTATTTTTTAAGACCGCATCTGTAGCATAAAGTTCAATAGGGGCAACTTTAAACCAAGTTTCATAACCTTCATCTGTTAAAACGGGTTTGCTAATACCTTCAAGTGCATCTAAAACATAAGGTTTAAAGTCACACGACATATCAATAGCTTTGTCAATTTCTTTAGCTATAGTTTTCTTAAAATATCCTAATGTCGGATTTATAATATACGTAATTGGAACCATTTTTCCAGCAATTAAAATAGCCGGACTTTCGTTCCACTTGAATTCTGTAATTTGAGATTGTGTAGAAAGCTTCCAATTTGTTAAATGTGGTTTACTTTCTAAAGTAATAATTCCATCTAAAAAGATTTCTTTCGTATCATTAAGGTTTAAAAAATCGGTACCATATTTAATTTTTGTCCAAATTTTTAATGGAATTTTAGAAACAATAACACCATTTTTGTCTGAAATTTCAATGTTATTTGATTTCCAAATTTTCATTTGTGTCTTGTCGTCACTTAAAATAGAATCATTGTAGATTAACCCTTTTAAGTTTTTATTAAGCTGCTTTTCTATGTCTTTTAAAGTAATTTCAACCGGTAAAGCTAAAAAGGAAGTTTTGGCTTTGTACACAGTAGATGTGGTATTTGATGGATCTGGTTTTAAAGCTTCAATCTTTTTTCCAGGAGAGCAACTTGCAAGTGTTACAAATAAACTTAATAGCGTTATAGCAATTATTATGTATTTCATTTGAATAGAAAATTTCTGTAAAATTAAAATTTTAAGTAAATACTGTAACAAAAATTTATAATTGTGGTCTTATTACTGTAATCGAAAAATAAAATGATAATGTCATTTAAAAGAATTGTCTTTTTTCTAGTTGGTATTTTAACGATAAGTGCACAAGCACAAGAAAAAAAGTGGACGCTTCAAGAGTGTGTAGATTATGCTATTCAAAATAATATTACAATTGAATCTTCTGAATTAGATTATAAATCTTCAGTAGTTAATAAGAAAGATGCGATTGGAAATTTTTTGCCTAATATTAGTGGTTCTGCATCTCACTCTTGGAACATTGGTTTAAATCAAAACATTACTACTGGTTTACTTGAAAATCAAACCACACAGTTTACATCAGCAGGTTTAAATGTAAATGTAGATATTTTTAAAGGTTTGCAAAATCAGAATCAGTTGCGAAAAACTAATTTAGCATTAATTGCAAGCCAATATCAGGTGACAAAAATAAAAGAAGATGTTGCATTAAATGTTGCCAATGCTTATTTGCAAATTCTATTTAATAAAGAGAATTTAAAAGTTCAACAAAATCAATTAAAAGTTAACTCTGACCAATTTAATAGAACTAAAGAATTGGTTGATGCTGGGATGGTTCCAAGAGGGGATTTGTTAGATGTTCAAGCTACAGTTGCAAGTAATAAACAAGCTATAATTTCTGCTGAAAATGCACTTTTGTTATCTAAATTGAGTTTGGCTCAACTTTTAAAATTAGAAGATTTTAAAAGTTTTGATGTTCAAGATGAACAAATTGATGTATTTCAAAGTTTAGTTTTAAATGAATCGTCAGAAAGTGTCGTTGCCAAAGCTAAAGAAAGTAGAACTGAATTAAAATTAGCACAATCTAATCTAGAAATCGCAAAAAAAGATGTTTCAATTGCGAGAGGAGCATATTATCCATCTTTAATTGGTTTTTATAGTTTTAGTACAAGGGCAGCATATTCTGATAGAGTAGTAGGAATACAACCAGATACTCAGAATCCTACTTCTTTAATTGGATATGTTCAAGGAACTGGCGAAAGCGTTTTTCAATATAATTATAAGCCAATAATAGGAGGTCCACTTCCAGTTTTAGAACAATTCGATAATAATAAAGGACAAAACTTCGGATTGCAATTAACCGTTCCAATTTTTAATGGATTTGCAACTCGTAACAATGTTCAAAGATCAAAAATTGCATTAGAAAAGGCACAGTTAAATTATGAACAACAAGAGCTTGACTTAGAAAGAAATGTGTATACAGCATATACAGATACAAATGCAGCTAAGGAAACTTATGAAGCTGCATTAGAAACTTTAGCGGCTAGAAAATTATCTTATGAGTATGCTCAAGAGCGATATAGAGTTGGGCTAATGAATGTATTTGATTTTAATCAAGTACAAACGCAATTAGCAAATGCTGAATCAGAAGTTTTAAGAACAAAATACGATTATATATTCAGAACAAAAATTTTAGAATTTTACTTTGGTATTCCATTAATACAAAATAATTAATTATGTCTAAGAAAACAATATACATACTGGTAGCGGTAGCTATTTTACTAATAAGTTTAATTGGATTAAAGAAAGCAGGTGTGATAGGAGGAAATGACGATTCTAAAATCGTTGAAATTTCTAAAGCAGCTGAAATGACAATTATTGAAACGGTTTCTGCAACTGGAAAAATTCAACCAGAAATTGAAGTTAAAATATCTTCTGAAGTTTCAGGTGAAATTATTGATTTACCAATCAAAGAAGGTCAACAAGTAAAAAAAGGTGATTTGTTGGTTAAAATTAACCCAGATATTTATGAATCTGGAGTAAACCGTACGGCGGCATCTTTGTCAACTACAAAAGCAGGATTAAGCCAAGCTGATGCACAGGTAAAAGAGGCAAAAGCGAACTATGATAGAAATAAAACTTTATTTGAAAAAGGAATTATTTCAAAATCTGAATGGGATAAAGTGGTGTCTACTTATGAAGTTGCTGTGGCAAACAAACAATCGGCTTACTATAATGTTCAAAGTGCATTTGCGACATTAACTGAAGCGCGTGATAATTTAGGTAGAACAACTATTTACGCGCCTGCAGATGGTACAATTTCATTGCTTTCAGTTGAATTAGGGGAAAGAGTTTTAGGTACGCAACAAATGGCTGGAACAGAATTGTTACGTGTTGCTAACTTAAACAACATGGAAGTGGAAGTAGATGTTAATGAAAATGATATTGTAAAAGTGAGTATTGGAGATTCTGCTAAAATTGAAGTAGATGCTTATTTGAAAAAAGAATTTAAAGGTATTGTTACAAGTATATCAAACTCTGCGAGTTCAACTTTAACAGCAGATCAGGTAACAAATTTTAAAGTAAAAGTTAGAATTTTAAAAGAATCTTATCAAGATTTATTAGAAGGAAAACCTGAAAATTATTCTCCATTTAGACCTGGGATGACTGCAACTGTAGATATTATTACAAAAAGAAAAGAAAAAGTAATTGGAGTTCCTATTAGTGCTGTGGTTATTAAAGATGATACTACTTCAACTAAAAAAGATATTATTGCAGAACTTGAAAAAGAAGATAAACAAAACAAAGGAACTTATAACCCTGATAAAAAATTTGAATGTGTTTTTGTAAAAGTTGGAGACAAAGCAAAACTTAAAGTAGTTAAGACAGGAATTCAAGATGATACAAATATAGAAATCATGGAAGGCTTAAAACCTGGAGAAGAAATTATAGTTGGACCTTATACGACTGTTTCAAAAGAACTAAACAGTAACGATAAAGTAAAATTAGAAGAAAAAAAGTCTAGTAACAAAGACTAATAGATTTGTTAAATTAGGTTAAGGAGGCACGAAGTAATTCGTGTCTTTTTTATTTTTTAAATGTTTAAAGTTTGTAATTTTGTAACTCAAATTATAGAAATGGCATATATTTTAAATTTAGAAACAGCAACTAAAAATTGTTCAGTATCAATTGCAAATAATGGAAATGTTCTCGCAAGTAGAGAAATTGCAACTGAAGGTTTTTCACATGCAGAAAAGTTACATGTTTTTATTGAAGAATGTTTACAAGAAGCAAATCTTACATTTAAAAATATTAATGCTGTTGCAGTGAGTAAAGGCCCGGGCTCTTATACAGGATTGCGAATTGGCGTTTCTGCGGCAAAAGGGTTGTGTTATGCATTAAGTGTGCCATTAATTTCTATTGATACTTTAGAATTATTAGCTAAAAAAATAACTATTAAAAAAGGTATTATTGTTCCCATGATTGATGCCAGAAGAATGGAAGTTTATACCGCTTTTTTTGATAAGAATTATATTAAAATATTTGAAACTGAAGCAAAAGTAATTGATGGGAATTCTTTTCAAGAAGTTCAAGAATCGATGCATTTAGTAGGAGACGGAGCTATTAAATTGAAATCGGTTTTAACAGATACAAAGTTTACTTTTTATGATGAAATTTTGTATCCTTCGGCTTTAGAAATGTGTCAATTATCGTTTGAAAAATTCAAAAAAAGCGACTTTGAAGATGTCGCTTATTTTGAACCTTTTTATTTAAAAGATTTTGTTTTGAATAAATAATCTATTTGTCTTCGTTAATAATTCTTAGCTCTCTTTGAGGAAAAGGAATAGAAATGTTAACTTTATCTAAAGCTAATTTACATTCAATCAATGTTTCAGAACTCACTTCTAAAAAGTCTTCTGATTTAGACCAAGGGCGAATACCAAGATTTATTGCACTATCAGCCAATTCTTTTACAATAACGCTTGGTGCAGGTTCAGTTAATATTTTTGGATGATTGTTCAATACTTCCATAATAACTTCTTTTGCTTTTCTGATATCAGAATTGTAGGCAATTCCAATATTTAAATCGGCTCTACGAATACCTTCTTGTGTATAATTTTTGATAATTCCATTCGACAAGATGCCATTCGGAATATAAATGGTTTGATTGTTTGCTGTTAATAATCGAGTGTTGAAAATTTGGATTTCTTGAACTGTTCCTATTTCGCCTTGCGCTTCAATTACATCATGAACTTTAAAAGGTTTAAAAAGAATAATTAAAACACCACCTGCAAAATTTGAAAGTGAGCCTTGTAAAGCTAAACCAACTGCTAAACCAGCGGCACCAAGAATAGCTACTAAAGAAGAAGTTTCAAAACCTAATTTAGAAATTACAATAACGAATAAAAGAATTCTCAATGTCCAGAAAACTATATTGCCTAAAAAATTAGCTAAAGTTTCTTCAACTTCTCTTTTAACCATTATTTTTTTGAAAGTTTTAGTAATAATGCTAACTATCCAAAGTCCTGCAAATAATAAGATAACTGCAGTAATAACTTTTGGCGAATATTCAATTAATAGGTTTTTAATTAGTTCTAAATAGTTTTCAATTTTTTCTTGTTGCATAGTTTTTTTATTTATGAATTGATCAATAATATAAGAAAAATATTATTTTTTACAAAGTTAAATTAAAAAAGACGCTTAAGTAGAAGCGTCTTTTTTAAAATTTTCATAAAAAATTAATCAATCTCAAAAGTAATTTTCACATTAACTCTAAATTCAGTTACTTCACCATTACTAACAGCCGCGCTTTGTTCTTGTACATACACTGAGCGAATGTTTTTTAACGATTTTGAAGCTTGTGAAACTGCCTTTTTTGTAGCGTCTTCCCAGCTTTTATCTGAGTTAGCTAAAACTTCAATGACTTTTAAAACTGCCATAATTATAAAATTTTAGTTAATAATACTTAAATTTACTAAAAATCAAGAAATTGCCAAAGTTCATTTTTATGGGTGTTTAAAATTCATAACATTAACTTAACATTGAATAAGATTTCTTGAACCAACTTTGCAAAAAATTAAAATTATATAATGGATCAAATTTACATTGTAATGCTTGTGGCGCTAGCCATATTAGCGATAATTGATTTGATGGTTGGCGTAGCCAATGATGCAGTTAACTTTTTAAATTCAGGAATAGGTTCTAAAGCAGTTTCTTTTAAAACTTTAATGATTGTTGCCAGTATTGGAATAGCGCTTGGGGCACTATTTTCTAGTGGTATGATGGAAATTGCAAGAAGTGGGATTTTTGTTCCAGCTATGTTCACTTTTGAAGATGTAATGATTATTTTTCTCGCAGTAATGATAACCGATGTATTGCTGTTAGATATTTTCAATTCACTTGGTTTTCCTACTTCTACTACGGTTTCAGTTGTATTCGAATTGTTAGGTGGAGCAGTGTGTTTAGGGATTTATAAAATCGTGACCTCGAGCGGAGACTTTGGTACGCTTTCATCTTATATTAATACGTCAAAAGCTACTGAAATTGTTTCGAGTATATTACTTTCTGTAATAATTTCCTTCACAATTGGTGCATTTGTAATGTACATCTCTAGAATATTATTTTCTTTCCATTATGAGAATCGTACAAAATATTTTGGTGCTATTTTTGGAGGTTTAGGAATTACTTTTATAACTTATTTTATTCTTTTTAAGGGAATTAAGGGCTCTGCATTTATGACTATTGAATTAAAAGAGTTAATGAATGCAAATCAAATGTATATAGTTTTAGGAAGTTTAATTTTCTGGACAATAATTTCTCAAATTTTAATTACGCTAAAACAAAATATTTTTAAGGTAATTATTATTGTGGGAACTTTTGCATTAGCACTAGCTTTTGCAGGTAATGATTTAGTGAATTTTATTGGGGTGCCAATAGCGGCTTTACAATCGCACCAAATTTATGTTGCAGGTGGTAGCGATTCTACTATGTTAATGGGTGCTCTGGCTTCTGGAGATTTGAAGGCAAATTTTTGGTTGTTACTTTTTGGTGGTTCTATCATGATATATACACTTTGGACATCGAAAAAAGCAAGAGAAGTTATTAAAACAGGTGTCGATTTATCAAGACAAAGTGAAGGTTCAGAGAAATTTGATGCAAATAATTTATCGAGAATTATAGTAAGAGGAAGTATTAATGTTGGTCAAATTTTGAATTATGTGATGCCAAAATCATTAGAAATCAAAATT
>JACXVH010000397.1 GCA_014763515.1 Flavobacteriaceae bacterium | reverse complement strand
TATTCAAAAAAATTGACATTCCATTTTTACCTTCTAAAAATCCAAAATTTAAATTTATTGATTTATTTGCAGGTATTGGTGGTTTTCGTTTAGCACTTCAAAATCTTGGTGGAAAATGTGTATTTACTAGTGAATGGGATAAACAAGCAAAAAAAACTTATAGAGCTAATTTTGGAGAAACTCCATTTGGAGATATTACTAAAGAAGAAACCAAAAAATACATTCCTGACAATTTTGATATTTTATGCGCTGGTTTTCCATGCCAAGCTTTTTCAATTGCAGGAAAAAGAGGTGGTTTTGAGGATACAAGAGGAACCTTATTCTTTGATGTTGCTGAAATTATTAAAAGAAAACAACCAAAGGCAATTTTCTTAGAAAATGTAAAAGGTTTAAAAAGCCATGATAAAGGAAAAACTTTAGCAACTATACTTAATGTATTAAGAAATGATTTAGGATATTTTGTGCCAGAACCACAAATAGTAAATGCAAAAGATTTTGGAGTTCCACAAAATAGAGAACGAATTTATATTGTTGGTTTCCATCCAGATCTAAAAATTAATCATTTTGAATATCCTAAACCTTTAGAAAAGAAAGTTACATTTTTAGATGTAAAAGAAGAAAATGTTGTAAATACAAAGTATTATCTTTCAATCCAATATTTACAAACACTTATCAATCATAAAGCAAGACATAAAAATAAAGGAAATGGCTTTGGATACTCGATTATAGAAGATAATGAAATTGCAAATGCCGTTGTTTGTGGTGGAATGGGTAGAGAAAGAAATTTAGTTTTAGATCATAGAATTACAGACTTTAGACCAACAACAAAAATAAAAGGTGAAGTAAATAGAAACGGAATTAGAAAAATGACACCTAGAGAATGGGCGAGATTACAAGGTTTTCCTGATAACTTTATTATTCCAGTTGCTGATGCTTCAGCTTACAAACAATTTGGAAATTCCGTTGCTGTACCCGCAATACAAGCAACAGCAAATGAAATTATTAAATTAATTCTCAGGATAAATGATAACAGGTAATAAAGGTGAATGGAGCGAAGTTTATGCTCTTCTTAAAATAATTTCTGATAAACAATTATTTGGTGGAGATAGTAATTTAAATAAAATTGAAAATTTAATTTTTCCTATTATAAAAGTTTTAAGAGATGAATCAAATGGAAC
>JACXVH010000056.1 GCA_014763515.1 Flavobacteriaceae bacterium | reverse complement strand
GATTCTTTTGAAAAAAGAGAAGCTTTGCGATTAGCTTTTGAATCTCAAAATATAGAAACTCGACCATTATGGAAGCCAATGCACTTACAGCCAGTTTTCAGCAAGTCGCCTTATTACGGAAATACAATTGCAGAAGAACTGTTTACCAAAGGTTTGTGCTTACCTTCGGGTTCAAATTTAACCAATCAAGATTGGCAAAGAATACATAATGTATTGAAAGATTTCTTTACTGTTTAGTAAGGCTTTTATCGTTTTTTGTTACATTTGCCTCCCAATATTTCATACAAGTGTCAGAGAATCAAAAGTTAAATACTAAAAGTGGAACCGATTTTATTCGAGTTATTGTAGGTAATATACTCGAAAAAGGGTATTTACCACGATGGGTAATTTTTACTATTGATATTATAATGGTACTTTTCGCTAATTTGGTATCCTATTGGATTATTTCAAATTTAACGTTTAGGCATTACGATACCATTTCTATTTCACAAAGAATTTTAATATTAATTGCATCACAAGCGTTTTTTTTCTTTGTTTACAAAACGTATGCAGGAATCATTAGGCATTCTACTTTAAATGATGCTTATAAAATATTTTTAACAACATTTAGTTCATTTTTTGCGTTATCGGTTTTAAACTATTTACATTTTTTTGCAAAAGGAACCAAAATATTTTTAATTCCAACCTTACTATTAACTTTTCTATTGTCGTTTACTTTTTTGTTAGCATTTAGAATGTTGGTGAAAATTTTTTTCCAAATTTTCTTAGAAAGTAATAACGTTTTAAATGTTCAAAAAGTAGTTATTTATGGCATTGATAGCAAGGCTATAGCCTTGGCTAATGCTTTAAACACGGAACAACCTAGAAAATATAAATTGGTTGGATTTATTGATAAGTACAAACAAAAAGGTAAAGTAACCAAAAAATTATTGGGAGTTCCTATTGTTTCTCACAAAAAGGCAATTAATAAAGTTTTAGAAGAATTAGGAGCCAAAGCGTTAATTTTAGCCGATAGTAATATTAACATTCAATTAGAGAATTTAATTGTTAATCAATGCTTAAAATACAATATTAAACTATTAAAAGTTCCAGCAGTCACAGATTGGGAGAATGAAAAAAATATTTCTAAAAATATTAAAACATTCGACATTCTCGATTTATTGAATAGAGCACCTATTCATCTAGATTTTAGCTTAATTTCAAATCAAATCAGTAATAAAATAGTTCTTATAACAGGAGCGGCGGGCTCAATAGGTAGTGAAATTGTAAGACAAGTATTTACTTTTAACCCCAAACAAATTATTTTAGTAGATCAGGCAGAATCAGCTTTATACGATTTGTTGAATGAATATCATGATCAATCGGCTTTCATACCTATAATTGCTGATGTTAGGGATTATCAACAAATGGAAAAAATTTTCGAATTGTATTTCCCTAATTATATATTTCACGCAGCAGCCTATAAGCATGTACCGTTAATGGAAAATAATCCAAGTCAAGCTATTTTTACAAATGTTTTAGGATCTAAAAATTTAGCGGATCTAGCGGTTAAATTCCATGTAGAACGATTTGTAATGATCTCTACAGATAAGGCAGTAAATCCAAGTAATGTTATGGGAGCAAGCAAGCGCATTGCCGAAATGTATGTACAAGCGTTGTCTAAAAAAATTGAAAATAAAACTGAAAACGGAACAAAGTTTATTACCACTCGTTTTGGAAATGTTTTAGGTTCCAATGGTTCAGTGGTTCCGTTGTTTACCAAACAAATTCAAGAAGGCGGCCCCATAACTATTACGCATCCCGATATTATTCGATATTTTATGACTATTCCCGAGGCATGTCAATTGGTTTTAGAAGCTGGTTCAATAGGAAATGGAGGTGAAATCTATATTTTTGATATGGGAAAACCTGTTAAAATTTTAGATTTAGCTATCAAAATGATTCAATTAGCGGGTTTAGTTCCTTATCAAGATATTGATATAAAAGTAGTTGGGCTACGACCAGGTGAAAAATTATATGAAGAACTTTTAAACGATTCTTCTAAAACATTGCCTACCTATCATGAAAAAATTACGGTAGCTAAAGATGAGAGTGTTGAGTATGAGGAAATAAACGCTGCAGTACAAAACTTAATAAAAATAGCAAAAGAAGGAAATTCAGTTTCAATTGTGAGTTTTATGAAAGAAATTGTACCCGAATTTTTAAGTTTAAATTCAAAGTATTCGGAACTTGATGCTTAAAATTAACTTCTTGTGTTATATTTGTAAAAAAATGAAAAATGTTTTCTAAAAAAATAACAATTATAATTCTTTTTTTAAACCTATTGTTGGTTTCATGTGTCTCTAAGCAAAAAATACTATACATTCAAGACACTGTTACAAATAATAGCAATAATTCTTTTGAATTAAAACTAGAACCAGATGATATGTTATTGATTAACGTAACTTCTGAAAATCCTGAAATTGCGGAGCCTTACAATCTAAAATCAGTGACGTTACAAAATAATACTGAAGAAGATGCCGCTACAAGAAAACAGTTAACCTATTTAATTGATAAAAACGGATATATTGATTTTCCTATTGTAGGGAAAATTAAAATTGGAGGTTTAACAAAAGAACAAGCAACAAATGAAATTCAAAATATTTTGAAAGATCATGTTAAAGATGCTTTGGTCACCATAAGATTAGTAAATTTTAAAATTACAGTTTTAGGCGAGGTTCAAAAACCAGGTACTTACACAATTAAATCGGAACGCATTACTTTGTTAGAAGCATTAGGAATGGCAGGCGATTTAACAATTTATGGAAAAAGAAGTAATGTGTTATTAATTAGAGAGCAAAACGGCGAAAAAATTACGCACCGAATTGATCTTACAAAATCAAGTTTTTTTGATTCTCCATACTACTATTTAGCTCAAAACGACGTTTTGTATGTAGAACCTAATGGTACAAAAGTAAATTCATCTGCTATTGGGCCAAATTTAACTGTAGGTATATCGGCACTATCTTTAATAGTAACCATTATTGCACTTACAACAAGATAAAATTATGCAACAGTTATCACCATTACATAATCATCCAAGTTTTAATTTAAAAGAAGAATTGTACAAATACATTTCTAAATGGAAATGGTTTTTGTTTGGTGTATTTTTAACCGTTGCGATAGCTTATACATATTTAAGATATTCAATTCCGCAATATAAAGCGGTCGGAACAATTTTGGTTAAAGATGATAGAAAGGGAAGTATTGCTTCTGAAGTTTCAGCATTTTCCGATTTGGGATTGTTAACTAATGTAAAAAGTAATGTTGATAATGAAATTGAAGTAATTAAATCGAGATCAATAATCGAAAAAACAGTAAAAGATTTAGAACTTAATTATTCTTATTTCAATCTTGGAAGAGTAAAGTCGGAAGAAATTTACAAACAAATTCCCATTAAAATAGTTTTTATAGATCCAACACCTGAATTTATAAATGCAAATCATTATTTCATTGCCGAGAGTATTTCTGAAGATCAGTATGCTTTGTATGATGAAGCTTCAGTAAAAATTGGTACTTTTAAATACAAAGAAAGTTTTGTTTATAAAGGAACCAAAGGAGCGTTGTTAAAAACGGAATATTACAAAAATTTCAAAGATTTTTATTTTGGAATTCAAATTAGAAAAGTTTCTGAAGTTGTTGAAAATTTTAAAGCAAGATTAACAGCCGCTACTATCAGTAAAAATACAAGTGTCATCGAGCTCAGTATTGTTGATCCCGTTAGAGCTAAGGCCGAAGATTTTATTAATACGTTGGTTGTAAATTATAATCAAGATGCAGTAGATGATAAAAAATACATATCAGAAAATACTTCTAAATTTATTGAGCAACGCTTAGAAATTATTTCCGATGAGTTAAAAGATGTTGAAAAAGAAGTCGAAGATTTTAAAAAGAAAAATCATGTAACAGATATAGTTTCAGAAGCGGGCTTATTTTTAGAAAGTTCTAGCGATTTTGAAAAACGCCAAATTGAAGTCGAGACACAATTAAAAGTTGTTTCTTCAATGTTAGATTACATCAAAAACGAAAATAACGATGTAATTCCTGCCAATATAATTCCAGCAGAAGAAGGTGCTGCTTCACAAATTGATGCATACAACACTTTAATTATTGAACGCAATAAGCTTTTAAAGACTGCAGGTGAAAAGAATGTTAGGGTTCAAAATTTAGATAAAAAAATTGAAGCTATTAGACAAAATGTTCAAGCAAGTTTAGTACAACTTCAAAACAATTTAAAAATAAAAAACAGAGATATATCACGTCAAAATGCAGTTTTAAGTGGTAGAATTTCTCAGGTGCCTACACAAGAAAAGATATTTAGAGATATAGATAGAAAGCAAAATGTAAAGGAAGCTTTGTATTTATATTTACTGCAAAAACGTGAAGAAACAGCTATTTCATTGGCAGTAACAGCACCAAATGCAAAAGTAATTGATAATGCTGTGGCTTCCACTGTTCCAATTGCTCCAAATAGAAGGTTTATTTATTTAATGGCAATCATTTTAGGATTTCTTATTCCTTTTGTAACAATCTACATTATTAATCTTTTTGATACGAAAGTTAAGTCGCGTAGCGATTTAGAAGGGAAACTATCAATACCATTTTTAGGCGAGGTTCCAAAATGTGAAAAAGATAATCTTTTGATTCAGGTTTCAGATAGAACTAATACTGCCGAGGCAATTAGAATTATAAGAACAAACCTCGAATTCTTATTGAGTAATGTGGAGGAAAATAAAACCAAAACAATTTTTCTTACTTCAACGTATCCAAAAGAAGGAAAAACATTTATATCGGTTAATTTGGCATCGATCATAGCACATTCTGAAAGAAAAGTGTTATTAATTGGTATGGATATTAGAAATCCAAAATTAGATGAATATATAAAAGTGCCGCAAAAAGGTTTAACAAATTATTTGACCGATAAAAACGGAACTAAAATTGAAGATTATATAGTTAAAGTAGGAGAAGTTCAAAATTTAGATGTTTTACCTTCTGGTATTATTCCTCCAAATCCGGCGGAACTACTAATGAGTGATAAATTAGGAAAAATATTTAGTGAGTTGCAACAAAAATACGATTACATAATTGTAGATACGGCGCCAGTAAGCTTAGTTTCAGATACTTTGATAATCGCTAAATATGCCGATGCTTTTGTATATGTAACACGAGCTAATTTCTTAGATAAACGTATGTTAGAATTGCCAGAAAAGCTATATCAAGAAAATAAATTGCCTAATATGTCGGTAGTTTTAAACGATACCGATGTAAATAAAGGGTACGGTTACGGTTATGGCTATGGCTACGGTCAGCAAATTGAGAAAAAATCACTTTTAGAGCGCATTTTTAAACGATAGTTTTTATTATCACAACACCTTTTTGTCATTCTGAACTTGTTTCAGAATCTTTAAATCAATTGTTGTCGTGTTAAATCTTTAAAAAACCGGTCATGATTCTTTAACCAAAGAATTCGTTATTACCAATAGCTTTTTCAAAAGCTTCGCGGTTTTTAATTCCAATTTTATTTTCAAATGCTGCTAAATGGTGTTGATGGTGAATGTCAGATCCTACAAAATCAATCATTTCGTTTTGTAATAATTTATCAGCAGCAAGCAGTACATCTTTTCCATAATAACCCACACTAGAAAGCAAATTCATTTGAAATTTACAACCTGCCTTTTTTAGTTTATCATACTCTTTCATTTTTGAATGAAAAAAGGTATAACGTTCAGGATGCGCTAAAATAGGTTGGTAACCTTCCAATTGTAATTCAAATAAAATGTCGTAAAGTTGTATAGGCGGATTCAAATAAGACATTTCGACCAAGACATAATTGTTCTTTATTGTAAGAAGCTTTTCCGATTTAAAAAGTAAAACGAAATTCTCATCCATAAAATATTCTGATGCGCAACCTAAAGAAAGTTCAGAACTAATTTCTGGAAATGCTGTTATAACTGCTTTTTTTGCAGTAAGAATACTTTCAGTAGTATTGTCCCAAACGGTTTTAATGGTATGGGGCGTAGTAATCACTTTTTTAAAACCAAAGTTTTTCATGTGCTCTAAAATTAATTTAGAATCATCAAGATTTTTAGCACCATCATCAATTCCAGGTAACAAATGTGAATGAATGTCACAATAATCATTCGGAATTAATTCGTGTAATTTCGGTTTCGATTTAAAAATTGAAAACATAGTGCTAACTAAAATTTAATGCAAAGATATTCTTTTTGATAAATTTATATAAAAGAAACTTTTAGGAGATAAAAAGTTTCCATACACTATCCATACTGTATCTATACTTTATCTATGGAGTATCCATAAAGAAGCTATAGTGAATAACTCTTTCTAAAATAACTATATAAATTTAATTTTAATACATCCTTACTCTTGTTTTTGTAATGATAATAATTCAAATTCACAGATAAATGTATTATTAATTAAATCTCAATGCTAAATCACTATTATTTAGTTGCAATAGTATGAATTTAATTTGTAGCTAATATAAAATAGTTTAATTTTGAAACTGAATATCGATAAGCAAATTGAAAATGAATAAAATAGATTTTGAAAATGATGAATGGCTCTATGAAATAAAACCTAAAACATCGAATTTTTCTTTAAATTTAAAAGAGGTTTGGCGTTATCGAGATTTGTTGCTATTATTCGTAAAAAGAGATATTGTTACTGTTTATAAGCAAACTATACTTGGGCCATTATGGTATTTTATTCAGCCTTTGTTTACTGCTATTACGTTTACAATTATTTTTAATAATGTAGCCGGTATTGAAACAGGTTCAATTCCACCTTTTTTATTCAACTTAGCAGGGATTATCATCTGGAATTACTTCACGGCTTGTTTAAATGAAACTTCAGATACGTTTAAAAAGAATGCCAATATTTTTGGAAAGGTATATTTTCCAAGGGTCATTATGCCTATGTCAATAGTTATAACCAATTTGTTAAAATTAGGAATTCAATTCTTAATTTTTATTGGGTTTTATATTTTCTATTTGTCTAAAGGATTGGAAAATACTTTAAGTGCTACTATTTTGTTTTTTCCATTGCTTGTAGTAATAATGGGAATGTTAGGTTTAGGCTTAGGGATGATAATTTCTTCCATGGTAACAAAATATCGCGATTTAACTTTTTTAGTGTCATTTGGTGTACAGCTTTTAATGTATGTTTCTGCAGTAATGTATCCTATGGCACTTATAAAAGAAAAGCTGCCTCAACTGGGCTGGATAATTGAATATAATCCTTTAGCGTATGTGGTAGAAACCTCTAGATTTATTTTACTAAATGAAGGAACAATTTCAATAAGCGGACTTGTTTATACTGTTATAGTTACAATACTTGTTTTTCTTTTTGGATTGGTTATTTTTAATAGAACTGAGAAAAGTTTTATAGATACGGTTTAGTTGAGTTGTGGGTTTTGGGTTTTGAGTTTTGAGTTTAAATTATTAGTTTAACATGAGTGAAAAAAAGTCGTATAAGGATTTAGAAATATATGCATTTTCATTGGAATTGTTTCTTAGTATTCATTCTTTAAGTTTACAATTGCCTAAATATGAGCTATATGAATTGGGAAGTCAACTGCGAAGATCTTCAGATAGTATCGTTTCTAACATAGTGGAAGGATATGGACGGAGAAGATATAAAGCTGATTTTATTCGGTTTTTAGTGTTTTCACATTCAAGCTGTTTGGAAACCATCAATCATATTCATAAAATTAGTATTCTTTATCACGACTTAAAATCAAATTTTGAGCCATATATTGAAAAATATGAGTTGTTAGGAGGGAAAATTTTCAACTTTATTAAATATGTTGAACAGAATTGGAATGAGACAAACTCATAACCCAAAACTCATAACCTAGAAAGAATGAAAGACATCATATTAAAAGCAGAAAATATATCCAAGCAATATCGATTAGGTGTTGTGGGAACAGGTACGCTAAGTCACGATTTAAACCGTTGGTGGCATAAAATTCGTGGTAAGGAAGATCCTTATTTAAAAGTGGGAGAAGCTAACGATAGAACTTCAAAAGGGAATAGCGAATACGTTTGGGCGCTTCAAGATATTAACTTTGAAGTTGAGCGAGGCGAAGTGTTAGGAATTATAGGAAAAAACGGAGCAGGTAAATCTACTTTGTTGAAAATTTTATCTAAAGTTACGGCACCCACAACAGGGGTTATTAAATCGAGAGGTAGAATAGCTTCTTTGTTAGAAGTAGGTACTGGATTTAACCCTGAATTAACAGGAAGAGAAAATATCTATTTAAACGGTGCTATTTTAGGAATGACTAAAAAAGAAATTTCGTCTAAGATTGATGAAATTATCGAATTTAGTGGATGCGAACGCTACATTGATACGCCAACAAAGCGTTACAGTAGCGGCATGACGGTGCGTTTAGCTTTTGCAGTTGCTGCATTCCTTGAGCCCGAAATACTAGTAGTAGATGAAGTGCTTGCCGTAGGCGATGCCGAGTTTCAAAAAAAGGCTATTGGTAAAATGCAAGACATCTCTAAAAGCGAAGGGCGAACTGTCTTGTTTGTGAGTCATAATATG
>JACXVH010000396.1 GCA_014763515.1 Flavobacteriaceae bacterium | reverse complement strand
TTTTTGGCAAAGCGCAAAATTACAATTTTATAGAGAGAAATGCTAACGAACTTAAATTGAATTAAATGTTGATAACTTAAATTGACAAGTTGAAAGGGGTTTTGTAGATTTGATTAAATTATTCTAAATGAGAAAGTATATTTTATTTTTTTCAATCTTTTTAAATATTCTATTTATTCTATTTTACATAGTTTATAAAATTAATTCTCCAACCAATGAGTTAGGAATTTTGAGACAAAATATTTGTGTAAAAAAATTTGCAACTAACGATACATTGTTTGTTATACCAAAAGGAATCACAGTATCTGATGTTTCAGAACAAGGATTGGCTGCTATTGGTCAGTTTGAAAATAATAGATTTTCAATTGTTATTACAACTGATGAAGACTTAATTGATTATGAAATAAATAAAGATTCATTAAATTTATTTGGTAATTATTATTCATCTGAAATAATTGATAATAAAAAGAATAAATAATGAAAAACCTAATCCTAACCCTTTCCGTATTTACACTTTTAAGTTTTAGTTCTTCATCAGAAATTAAAACAAGTGAAACCGTTTATGTTTGTGGTAAAAGTGATGTGTATCACCCAACTAGATCGCATTCAGCTTTAGATCGATGTAAATCGGGTATTACTGAAATGTCAGAGAAAGAAGCGATAAACGCTGGTAAAAGAAAATGTAAATGTAGAGGGTAGATTTGTCATGCTGAATTTATTTCAGCATCTAAAAAAGATTCCGAAATCGAAGATTCAACGAAGTTAAACAAGTTCAGAATGACAATAAAATTAACTCAAAGCTGGTTCATAACTCACAATAGCTTCACGCATCCAATCAGGAATTTCTATAGATTTCCCAATTGTAGTATCAATTAAAACCTGAACGCTTTTTCCTTTTGCGTGAATAACTTCGTTATTTTCTTTATCAAAACTTGTTACAATATATTCAATTTCAAAGCTTTTTGAACCTAATTCAGCTGTTCTAATTTTAATTGTTGGCTTGTTTGCGGTTAATTTTAATTCTTTAAAATAATCACATTCAATATGCGCAATTACAAACATATGTTTAGTCCAATCCCATTGCGGACAAGCCGTTGGCATATAATACCCACGACCTATTTGAAAATACTCGAAATAATACACATTATTCACGTGATTTAAAGGGTCAAGATCATTCCAACG
>JACXVH010000395.1 GCA_014763515.1 Flavobacteriaceae bacterium | reverse complement strand
ATTAATTGAAAAAGGTTGGGCATATTATGCATTTGATTCTGCTGAAAAACTTGACGAATTGAGAAAACAAGCAGAAGCAGAAGGTAAAACTTTTATTTATAATCATACCGTAAGAGAACAATTAGATAATTCTTTGGCACTATCAAAAGAAGAAGTTGACCAACGAATTGCTAACGGCGATGCATTTGTGGTTCGTTTTAAAACACCAACTAATGAAATTTTAGAATTAAAAGATATCATTCGTGGAACAGTAAAATTCGATACCAATTTATTAGATGATAAAGTATTGTACAAAAGCGATGGCATGCCAACATATCACTTGGCAAATATTGTAGACGATCATTTAATGGAAACGTCGCACGTAATTCGTGGAGAAGAATGGTTGCCAAGTTTACCATTACACCATTTATTATACAAAGCTTTTGGTTGGGAAGCGCCTGAATTTGCACATTTACCATTAATTTTAAAACCCGTTGGAAACGGAAAATTATCGAAAAGAGATGGCGACAAAATGGGATTCCCGGTATTTCCTTTAGAATGGAAAACAGAAGAATCAACATCGATGGGTTATCGCGAACAAGGATATTTTCCAGAAGCAGTAGTTAACTTCTTAGCATTACTAGGTTGGAACGACGGAACCGATAAAGAATTATTTTCTTTGGAAGAATTAGTAGCTTCTTTCGATTTAACAAGAGTAAATAAATCAGGTGCAAAATTTGATCCGGATAAAAATAAATGGTTTAACCATCAATATTTAGTTCAAAAATCGGATGAAGAATTAGCGATTTTATTTGCACCAATAGTTAAGGAAAAAGGTATAGAAACTTCATTAACCAACTTAACTAAAGTTGTTGGTCAAGTAAAAGAACGCGCTAACTTTGTAACTGATTTATGGGATTTAGCTGATTATTTCTTTGTAGCACCAACAAGTTATGATGAAAAAGTAACAAAAAAATGGAATGAAGAAACAAAAGAAACCTTAACTAAAGTTGCAGAACAATTAAATTCTTACGTTGATTTTACTTCGTTAACGATAGAAAACAGTTTAAAAGAATGGATGACAGCGAATGAAATTGGAATGGGAAAAGTAATGCAACCGCTTCGTTTAAGCTTAGTGGGCGAATTAAAAGGACCACATTTGTTTGATATTATTGAAATGATTGGTAAAGAAGAAACCATCAAA
>JACXVH010000055.1 GCA_014763515.1 Flavobacteriaceae bacterium | reverse complement strand
ATGATTATACAGTAGGAGGTAGTACTACAACAATAAAATACGATTCAAAAGGTAATCTTATACAATATGCTGTAGGAAATCAAGTAGCGCTTTCAAAAACTATAGACAATTCTATAAAAGGAATTTTTACGGGTCAAGATAAGTTCTTATCGATCTTTCTAAGTACTCAGAGTCTTTCAAATACTCTATATTTTGTCTTTTGTGATGTAAATGCTTTTAGCCAAGTTTTTTTAGATGGGAATACATTTACTATTCACAATGAATCCATGAATGGAAGTATAACTTCAGTAGCATATTTTAATATTGCTTCCCAACAAAAATTATTAGATGTTTCGGTTATTTATTAAAAATTGATACAATGAAAAAAATACTAGTTTTAACTTTTATAGTTTGTTCTTTTTTATCGTTTTCACAAAACCTTACAGGAACTTGGTCTAGCTCTTATGGCGAATTACGATTAATTCAAGAAGGAAATAGAATTTATGGCGATTATGCAGATAAAGGTGTTATTGATGCTACTATTGAAAAAGGTGGAAAAATTACCGGAAGATTTACAAATAAAGCTTTTCCAGATCAGTACGGAGAACTTTCATTAGTACTTAATGGTTACGATAGTTTTATTGGAAGTTGGCGTTTTGGAAACGGATCTTGGAATACCAATTCTTGGACAGCAAAAAAAACAAATAGTAATACGCCAAAACTTCAAAACAATAAACGCTATGCGGGTCAATATGAATCCAATTTTAATACTAAAACTATTTTTAATATTGAACAAAAAGGATTAAGAATTGAAGGTAAATCTATTGATGCTAAATATACTTTAAGTATTTACCTTAAGCCAGATTTAATGCATTTTAGAGATGGTTTTATAGCAGATAAAGCAAATAATTCGTTACAGGCAAATCACCAAATTATTTCTGGAAGTCCTAAACATAGAGACCAGTTTCCTGCTCAAATTTGGAATTTTTGGATAGAAAAAGGTTCCAATAAAAAGAGCTATTATATGAAATTTATAAAACCCATGTCGGTTGCAGAATTTAAATCGGCTACTTATGGAACGGCAAAACTATCAAGTAATACTCAAGAGTTAGCTCAAGTAGAATCATCGTCAACTTCTAATACAAAGGATATAAGATACCGCTTAACATTAGATCGAATTTATATAGTAGGTGTTGAAGACGGACCAGAAGGTATTTTTTCAGGATATGAGCTTTATGGTATTGCTTGGTGTAGAGCTTATGATAGTAATGGAAAACAAATTAAACCTTTTGATGTAACGTATTCAGATCGATATGGAAGATTCTGGGAAATTAAAGCTAAAGATTATATAAGAACCGATTTGAAAGTTGGAGCTCAATATGAAATTAATAAAAAAATAACCTTTGATTTTCCAGTAGATGGTTCAAAAGATATTCAAGAAGTACTAAAGAAATCAAAAATTGAACTTACCGTAGAATTAAAAGATTATGATTCTACAAGTTCTAATGATATTTTAGGAAAAGAACGCGTTACTCTTCCACTTAACGAAGCACTTATTTCAAAATTAGGAAACAATAAATTACCTCAACCCACCCAAAAAGGTGTAATAAATATTAAGCACGGAACTCGAGGTCACATTATGGTCACATTTTACATTGAAAAACTAGATTGATAACAATGAAAACAATAAAAATAACATTATTAACAGTTTTAACATTAGTTTCTTGTCAAACCAAAAAGGACAATGTTCAAGAATCGGAAACTGTTGAAATTATAAACGAAAAGCAAACAACTTCACCAGTATCTGTTAATCCATGTGATGTGATACAAAAAGAGGAAATCGTTACTATTTTCTCAATTCCTGAAATTTCAAGTTTAGAACAATTTGAAAAGACAAATGGAGAAGATTCAAAATCATGTCAATTTATTTGGAATGATACTGTTGAAATAAGAAAGGCAAATCAAGTAACCATTACTATTTTTCCTAACAATGAATTAGCAACCCGCCCATCAAAATTTACCGATATGTTACACGTAGATTTACAAAAAGGGGTAATGGGATTTTCAGGCCAAGTAATTCAACCAGTTAATATTGATGGATTAGGAACTAATGCATACGAAGTCAATCAAAAATCCAATCAGTTACTGCATCGTATTAAATTTCAAAAGGATAATAAATATTTAGTAGAAATAACCTTCAATTCAAATTTGAACAATTTTCCTGATGATATTAATAAAAAGATGAAGGAAATAGCAAAATTTATTTATTTGAAAATTTAATGTATAAAATTGATTTACAATAAATTAATTGTATAAAATCCTCATTAACAACAAGTTTGCAGCAAACTTCTATCAATAAACAAAAGCGGTAACATATGACTTTTTAAAAAAATAATTTTTACAAATATGAAAAATACTTTAACATTATTATTTACATTACTTATAGTATTTGTAAACGCCCAAGATATTTCAGGTTCAAAAGACCATGAACTTTTAACACGTTATCCAGGAACGGAAATCAAATATTATTTTGAACGTGATTATTATGAAACGCGTTATCCTATTGCACCGGCAGAATACGATAAAGAACCCAAAAAATGGTTAGAAGTTTCAGGTAAACAAACTTCAATTGTATATGAAGCACCTAAAAATAAAAGCACCATAGAAATTATGAAAAACTATGAAGATGCTTTTAAAAAACAAAATGCCGAAATTTTATTCAAATGTAAAGGAGGCGAATGCGATGGAACAACGACTTGGTATGCAGCCCAATTTTTTAATGCAACTTTTGGTGAAACCAATAGAGAAAGTAATGGAGAAATTAGTCATTATGAATCGTTTAATGCCTATCATGCTTCGCAACGTTATCTATTTGCTAAAGTAACTACATCAGATAAAATTTATTATGTTGTTGTGGCAGCAACTCCTAAATATGATGAAAATCCGGTTAAAATCTTAGTTGAAATTATTGAAGTAGATAATATGCAAACTGGAATGATTGAATTGAATGCCGATATTTTTAAGGAAAAATTGGAAAAAGAAGGAAAAATTGCGCTTTACGGAATTCTTTTTGATACTGGAAAAACCGATTTAAAGCCTCAGTCTGAAAAAGAATTAGCTCTAATTGGGAATTATTTAAAACAAAATCCAAAAGCTAAAATCTATATTGTAGGTCATACTGATGATATTGGAAACTTCGGAGAAAATACATTATTAGCAGAAGGAAGAGCTATTAAAGTTGCTGAAGCTTTGAAGCAATTCGGAAATTTTGAATCTCGTATTACGCCTATTGGAGTTGGTCCTGTTTGTCCTGTTGCAACAAATGAAACAGAAGAAGGAAGAGCGAAAAACCGTAGAGTAGAAATTGTATTAAAAAAGAAATAAGGTTGGTTTTTAACTTTTAGGGTTTACTTTTCTGTTAGTTTTTTACTAACGGAGAAAGTAACCCCTATTTTTATGAAAAAAAATCTATTCTTTTTAAGTTTTTTTATTTGTCTTTTTTCATTTGCACAAAAAGGCATTAATTACTCCGCCATTATAAAAGATAATAGTGGCTCAATTTTAGTTAATCAAAATGTAACCTTAGAGTTTAGCATTCTTCAAGGTGTTTCTCAAACAAATGTTTATTCAGAGAGTCATACTGCAATGACGAATTCAAATGGTTATGTATCTGCGGTAATAGGAGAAGGAATAGTATTATTAGGTAATTATAATACGATTTCTTGGGGAATTGATATTCATTTTATTGAAGTGAAAGCCGATACAGGTTCAGGAATGACTTCCTTAGGAATAACCGAATTAAAAGCTGTTCCGTATGCATTGTATGCAGAAAATGCAGGAGGAAGTTCATCTAGCGCATTTACTAGTTTAGCTGGAGTTACAAAAATAAATAATGAAACAGACGATTTTCTTTTAGGAGATTCTTCTATTGATTATGTAGGAACTGGAATTAAAACAAAAGCTTTTTTTGATGAAGATAAAGGAGCATTTCGTGTGGGAGGTATTTCAAATACTAATTGGAATACAGCAAGCGTTGGTCTACGATCTTTTGCAACAAACTTTAACACCATTGCTTCAGGAATTAATGCAACTGCTTTTGGTGAAGGCTCTCAAGCAATGGGGCAATCATCAATTGCTATAGGAAATAATTCACAAGCCACAGCTGTAAATACTTTTTCAGGAGGGATAAATTCAATAGCTTCTGGGAGTAATAGTTTTTCTTTTGGTAATCAAACACAATCAACAGGATTACTAAGTACTTCTTTCGGGTTAGGAACAACGGCTCAAGCATCGCATAGTTTTGTACTAGGTAGATATAATGAAATTACAGGAAATAATGCTAGTTGGACAGCCACAGATCCTCTATTTGTAATTGGTAATGGTACATCTGATACTAATAGAAGTAATGCTCTCACAGTTTTTAAAGACGGTTCATTAGAAACAGGAGGGCTTTTTACAATTGGTGATCCAATAAATGGAAATTCATATACATTTCCTGCTGAAGATGGAACAATTAATCAAGTTTTACAAACAAACGGTAGTGGAATTTTAGATTGGGTAGATGCAGACTCACTTGGTGCTCAACGTTTAAATGACTTAATAGACGCAAAATCGGATGTTGATGGTACCGATGATGGATCTTCTATTTTTATTGGAATTGGTGCCGGAATTAATGATGATGCTTCAAATAATCAAAATGTAGGTATTGGTTTTCAAGCACTAAACCAAAATACATCAGGAAGCCAAAACACTGCCACAGGAGTTAATTCTTTATTTTCAAATACTGAAGGTAATCAAAATATTGGAATTGGCTATTCAGCTTTATATAATAACACTTTAGGAAGTTTTAATGTTGCAATTGGTAGTACAGCTTTATTTTACAATACTACAGGAAATAGTAATAACGCCTTTGGGAATGCTGCTTTATATAATAATACAACAGGTAACAATAATACAGCATTAGGTTCAGGTACTTTAGTAGCCAATACCACTGGATCTAATAATACAGCAAATGGTAAAGATGCTTTATTCTATAACACAATAGGGGAAGACAATACTGCTAATGGTGTTAATGCTTTAAAATTTAATAATTCAGGTAATTATAATACGGCTATTGGTTCGAATTCTTTATTTTCTAATACTACAGGTAGTAATAACACTGCAACTGGCAATAATTCATTATATTCTAATACAACGGGAAGTGAAAACACTGCTATGGGTTATGAGGCCTTATATTCAAATGTTATTGGACATAATAATTCTGCGTTTGGATTTTCTGCTCTTCGTAATAATTCTGTAGGAAATGATAATACAGCAATTGGTTATAACTCACTATATTCCAATGTTTCTGGATATAGTAATACAGCTATAGGATATAATGCTTTGTATACGAATACATCAGGTGATTTCAATTCAGCTTTTGGGGATAGTGCTTTACGTAATAACTCGGGTAATGAAAACACAGCATCAGGCTATAGAGCTCTTTATTCTAATACTATTGGGGGTAAAAATTCAGCCTATGGAAAATCAGCTTTAAATAGTAATACCACAGGTGTAGATAATGTTGCATTTGGAGTATCAGCTTTAGCAGGTAATACTTCTGGAAATGAAAATATTGCCATTGGTAATTATGCTTTATTCTCTAATTCCACTTCAAGTAAAAATATTGCCATTGGTAAATTTTCACTTTATTCAAATACTTCTGGAATTGAAAATGTTGTAGTTGGCTATAATGCTTTGGGGTCAAACACAACAGGTAGTTACAACACTTCAAATGGTTTTGAATCATTGTATTCTAATACAACAGGATATTTTAATACTTCTGTTGGTAATCAATCTTTATACGAAAATACAGTAGGTACTAATAATACAGCAATTGGATATAATTCTCTGGGTAATAATACTACTGGTGATTATAATACAGGGGTTGGTAATTCAGCATTGTCTGCTAATATTTCAGGAGATTATAATGTTGCTATAGGCTATCAATCTCTTTCTACTTATGGCGGTGTTGGTAATAACAACACAGCAATAGGAGTAAGTACATTTTTTAATAATTCAGTTTCAATTTCAAATTCTTCAGCTATTGGTTATCTTGCTACACCAACAGCATCAAATCAAATACGTTTAGGAAATGGTGTGGTTAGTTCAATAGGTGGTTTTGCCAATTGGACAAATGTTAGTGATGGTCGTTTTAAAATAAATGTAAAAGAGAGTGTTCCAGGAATTAATTTTATTAAAAAACTACGTCCAGTTACGTATCAATTAGACCCTGATGCAATTGCGCGCTTTATGAAAATACCAGATAGTCTTCGCTTAAAAGATGCCGAGCGTTTAAAATTTCAAGAAATACAATCTGGTTTTATTGCCCAAGAAGTAGAACAGGCTGCGAAAAGTTTAGGATATGATTTTCATGGAGTAGATAAACCACAAAATGAAAGTTCACATTACGGTTTGCGTTATGCTGAGTTTGTGGTACCTATAGTTAAAGCTATCCAAGAACAACAAGAAATCATAGAAAAACAACAATTAACTATCGATGAGCAAAATAAACTTATTGAAAGTTTGCAAAAGCAAATTGACGAAATCAATAAAAAGTTAAGTCAATGATAAAGTTTCAAAATCAAAAAGTAAATCTTTGTATACTGTTCATTTTATTTGTTTTAACAACATCTGCACAACAGTTAGTAAGAGATAATTTCAATGCAGGCTTTATAGAGGCTCAAGGTATGCATGTAGCTGGTGAAGTTTTTAACCAACAAATAAGCACTTCTTCAAATATTATTATTGAAACTATTCTGGATATTGAAGATTCATCTTTATCAAATGAAAATTTTGATTTTGATAATGATATTTTACTATACCCAAATCCTACTTCAGATAAAGTAACTCTTAGATTATCTAATTTAAATGTAACTCAATTTGATTTATATAATGAATTAGGTCAGTTGATTCAAACAAATAAAATAAATGAATTAATTATGAGTATAGATTTAGAAAGCTTTTCTACTGGTGTTTACTTATTGCAAATAAAAAAAGAAAACAAACTAATACGAATATTCAAAATAATAAAAAAGTAAAGCAATGAATAAGATTATTTTTTCAATAGTACTAATTTTAAACATATTTTTGGCTAATGCACAATACCAATTTGAACAAGTAGCCGATATTTGGACAGGTACAAACAGCAGTTCACCAAGAAATTTTGTAGAGTATAATGGCGAAATTTATTTTCGAGCAACAAATCAATATCAAACAGAACTATATAAATCAGATGGTTCAGTGGGAAATATTCAACTGGTAAAAAATATTGATGGTGGCACTCCATCTGTGCCAACCCCATTATTTGTTTTTAATAATCTATTATTTTTTAAAGCATACACAACTGCAGAAGGCGAAGAGCTATGGATAACTGATGGAACAGAATTAGGTACCATAATGCTAAAAGATATTTGGTTAGGAAATGCAAGTTCTCAAGTTTTTGAAACTCCAAATCCTTTGAAACAATATTTTATAAAAAATGGCGAATTGTATTTTACAGCAAGAGATCAACCAGCTGCTTTTTCACTTTGGAAAACAGATGGAACATCAACAGGAACTGTAAAAGTTTTTGATCCAGTTGGTTTTGTTTTTGGAAATGATTTTACAGAGTTTAATGGAAAATGGTATTTTACAGGTAGAAATACAGATGCTATGAATCCTGAATTGTATGTTACAGATGGAACTGAGGCTGGGACAAATTTATTTGCTGAAATTAATCCGAATACAAGTAATACTCTTGCTGCAGGTTCAAATCCAAGACATTTTCAAGTGTATGACGGCTATTTATATTTTGCAGCAGATAATGGTACAATAGGTGAGGAGTTATATAGAACGGATGGAATAACAGTTGAATTAGTAGCCGATATTTTTCCAAATAATTTAAATCCAGCTTTTGGTAAAAGCAGTTCACCTAATAGTTTTTATATTTTTAATAATGATTTATATTTTGTTGCCAATACTTATGATGCAGGTCTAAATCAAATTTTAGGAAGAGAATTATTTCGATACAACACAACAGAAGGCCTTGTATTTATTAAAGATATTTTTCCAGGAAATTTAAATGGAAGTCTGACTTATGAACGCAACTATTTTTTTGAATTAAATAACGAACTTTATTTTGCCGCTTGCGATGGTAGTAATGGCACTAATGTTTATGAAATTTATAAGACAGACGGCACTAATTCTGGAACAGTAAAAGTAGTTGACTATTCAGCTTTGGGAAACACAAGTTTTTCTCCAAGTTTAATACATAACAAACAATATGCTATTATAAATAATAGAATGTATTTCAATCATGGAAGTCAACAAATTTGGGTTACGGACGGAACAAATTCTGGAACTCAACAATTAACGAATACAGGGTTGCCAAATGTTCCAATTTCCAATTTAAATTTTAAACCAGTAATTTTAAATAACAGTATCTATTTTGGTGCAAAATCAGCTTCAAATGATGTTGAGTTATGGAAATTAACTGAAACTGCTTTAAGTAATAGTGATTTTGATAATAACAAAATTTTTATTTATCCGAATCCTACAAAAGATATTATTAATATTGATGTTAAAAATGAAGATGTTATTACTGAAATTTATGATTTAACAGGGAAAAAAATACTAACAACTAACACTAATAAAATAGATATTAGTAATTTTAATAGTGGAGTCT
>JACXVH010000394.1 GCA_014763515.1 Flavobacteriaceae bacterium | reverse complement strand
ACAATTAAATTCTTTAAATACATATATGCACTTACAAGTGATTCCTGAAAAAAAGGTAACATCACTTATTAAAACAATTAATGAAGAAATTAAAAGTGTTTATAAACAACTTGAAGAAATTATCATAAAAGAAGCAATTCCTATGGAAATAGGAGAGGCCGATTTGATTAAAGCTCTCGATACTTCTAGAATGGCTACTGAAAAAGTTTTTGATGATAACTTAAAGAAAATGGATTCAGTAAATAACAAACCTAAAAGAAAACCTTTTTTAAAAAAATAAATTGTTTTGAGTAAGTCAGATATTGCGTCGATTTATAGCAAAAATGTTAAGACAGGTCAAATTACTGACACTTTTAGTTCTCGAAAAAAAATTGCTGTAAATGGTTTAACAGGTTCATCATTATCTTTTTTAACTTCTACTTTATTTGAAAAAAGCGAACTTCCTTTTTTATTATTATTTAATGATAAAGAAGAAGCGGCTTATTATTTAAACGATTTGGAACAATTAGTTTCAAAAGATGATGTATTGTTTTATCCTGCATCTTATAGAAGACCTTACCAAATTGAAGAAACTGATAATGCCAATGTATTATTACGTGCTGAGGTTTTAAATCGCATTAATTCTCGAAAAAAACCAGCTATTATTGTTTCGTATGCGGAAGCTGTTTTTGAAAAAGTAGTTACACGAAAAGAATTAGAAAAAAACACGTTGAAAATTCAAGTTGGCGATAATTTATCAATTGATTTCATAAACGAAACTTTATTTGAATACAATTTTAAACGTGTCGATTTTGTAACCGAACCAGGAGAATTTTCCGTTCGTGGTGGAATTATCGATGTGTTTTCATTTTCTAATGATAATCCATACCGAATTGAATTTTTTGGTGATGAAGTAGATAGTATTCGAACGTTTGATGTGGAAACCCAACTTTCGGTTGAAAAGCTAAAGAAAATCAATATCATTCCAAATGTTGAGAATAAATTATTGGAAGAAAATCGTGAAAGCTTCTTAGACTATATCAACGAGAAAACCGTTTTATTGATTCAAAACACCGATTTTCTTGGAGAACAATTGGATAAATTATTTACCAAAGCCAATGAAGCTTTCGAAAAATTATCGGCTGACATTAAACATAGTCAACCTGAAGAATTATTTGTAAATCAAAAGTCATTTCTAAAGAAAGCCTT
>JACXVH010000054.1 GCA_014763515.1 Flavobacteriaceae bacterium | reverse complement strand
GGTGGTCATTTTGCTCCGAAATTAGGTGGTCATTTTGAATTGGAATCAGGTGGTCACTTTAAATTGGAATTGGGTGGTTAATATCACTGGAATTTGCACAAAGATGACACTTACAATCTTGAAAGATATAAGGTTAAAATTAATTTTCATTTTCTAAATTTTGCTTGAGTAGATTTTTCTGAAAATTAACAATAAGTATTGAAAGTTGGTTTATTTTCAATCGATTTTCATCTTGTTGTTTTTTTAAAACCAACTCTTTTTTTTTCAACAAATTATTCCGATGGATTTCTATTTCTAAATGACTATTTAGAGAATTAATTTTTTGAATTCGTTTGTTTTTTTTAAGTAATATAAAATAGAAAATCAACCCTAATAAAATTAGAGTTATTGCAAAAATTAATACTATAAAAAAATCCATTATCACAATACAAAATTGTAATAATGGACTTGTAATTCCTATACGAAAAAATACGTATTTGCTATAGTTTCACTTGCATTTCTTGTTCTGAAGTTATTGTATTTCCGTTGTATTGAAGTTTCCAACCCATTGTATTCGTTAAAACTAAAATCTTTGAAAGTTCAGTCAAAAAGCGATTTTTAGCATTTGATTTTAAAGTAGACTTTTCCACTTTTGCTTTAATAACTTCTTTTACCTTTTTTTGAATTTTATTATAATCATCTGCACCAAAAGGATTAAATCTACTTTGATTAACATCATAAAAATTCAAATCTTGATTTATTTTTAATTCGGGTTCAGGTAAATTAGTAATGGTAATTGTTTTGTTTACTTCATCTATTTTATACTCTAATTGGCGCATATCGTAAGTTATAAAAACGTCTGCATTTGCTACAATGAGTGCTTTTTTCTCGAACGAAATAAGATCGAGTAAATATTTTTGTTGGTCTTTGTAAGTTAAAACCTCAGCATAATGACCTTCGGTTACAATTAACTTACTTACATTTTTTATTTCCTTTTCAATTAAACTAGAGTTAAACTCTATATTTTCTTGTTTATTCTTTGTAAAATATTGGTACCCCAAATAAATTAGAACTCCAATTATAATAATATAAACCAATTTACCAGATCTAAAAATGGCCTGAAAAATGGGAACTAAAAGATTTTTAATTTGAGTTTCGTTTGAAGAACTACGTGCCATACTGAAAAAATTACTACACGAAGATATGAAAACTTAAATCAAGTTATTGCGTTTGGCTTTTTGTACAGCTTCTAATTTAGAATGTACTTGAAGTTTACTGTAAATATTTTCGATATGTTTTCTAACTGTTGAAGGTGAAAGAAATAAGTTTTCGGCAATTACACTATAACTTAATCCTTTACTTAATTGTTCTAAAACATCTATTTCTCTTGCTGATAGTTTTGTTTCTTCTTCTAACTCAACAGTTTCAAAATCAATAGGATTGCGTAGTAATTTCAATGTTTTTAAAGCAATTGAAGGGGTCATTGCAGCTCCACCAGAAAGGGTTTCTTGTATGCCTTGATATAAGCCATTTGGATCAATTTCTTTTAACAAGTAACCATCTGCGCCAGCTTTAATGGCGTTAAAAATATTTTCATCGTTATCGAAAACTGTTAGCATAACAATTTTAATTTGAGGATAGCGCTGTTTTATTTCGGAAGTAGCTTCAATACCATTCATAATGGGCATTTCTATATCCATTAACAATATTTCCAAATTTTTATCTTTTGCTAATTTTTCTAAAACTTCTTGCCCATTACCAGCGGTATATTTTATTTGAATATCGTCAAAAAAAGACAGTTTTTCCTTAATTGCATTAATTAAAAAACTATTATCATCTACAATTGCTATTTTGATTAGGTTGCTCATTATTCTTCGGTTACCATTTTTAAAAATTGAATTACTTTTTCTTCTTCTAACATTTTATCTTCATTTTTTTTGTAATCTTTCATAAACAAATCTACCGCTTTTTGAAAAGCATTTTCATTTGTTTTAATTTTAGTTAAATATAAATCGACTGTTGTTCGAATTAGTATTAACACAATTGCTACTGCATAACCTCCGTTACCTAAAATAATGAAAAATCCTGGAATAATGGCTACAAATTGCTGAATGATGATTCTTACATATGGTTGAAACATATATAAAGCCAATTCCACTTCCTGATAACGTTTATTCTTATAAAAATTGAACCAAAATTTAAAAGCATGAGAAATTATCATTAAAACCAGAGCGATTTGTACTCCTTCAAATTGTAAAACATTAAGAAAATTAGAAACTCCTAAACTATCAGAAATTCTATCATCTCCCATTGACAAAAAAACAAAGAAAAAAGTAGTTTGAATAAACACAAAGAAACCGTAGTGAACTAAAAAAAATAATGTTAACCCTACACCTTTTCCTTTATCATTTTTCATATTATCTGAAAGAAATGTTATGGTTAGCATTTTTACTACATGAAAAATTCCTATTATAACAGTTTCTAGAGCATAAACAATAACAAATTCAGTGGCACTTAATTTTCCAATTAAAATTAAGGCAATGTAAAACAAGGCTGTTAACCAAACATTTTTATTTTTTAAAGTAAATAATTCCTTTATACTCATTATTATAATTCTAAAATTACAAATTCAACCCTTCTGTTTAATTGTTTTCCTTCTTCTGTATCATTTGTTGCAATGAATTTAGTTTCGCCATAACCTTTTGAAGTTAAACGTTCTTTTCCTATTCCTTTTGTTACTAAATATTGCATTACGGCATTTGCTCTGTTATTTGAAAGCGTCATGTTATTAGCATCGGAACCAACAGCATCTGTGTGACCTGCAATTTCAATTTTAAGTTTTTGATTTTCTTTTAAAACTTTATACAATCGATCTAACTCGGCATTAGATTCTGGTAATAAATCGTACTTTCCAGAGTCGAAGAAAATATTATTTAAACGAATAGTTTGTCCTTTTTCAATTGGATTTAAATATAAATCGACAACAATTTCCTTATAATCTGTTAATGAAGATACATCTACATTTTCTGTTACTGCATAATAGCCTTCTTTTTGAGCCATAAAACTGTAACGTTGTCCGTAAGGCAATACTATACTATAAGCACCAGTTGTAGGATCAGATATTGCTGTTCCTAACTCTTTATTGGTTAACAAATTATTATAAACGATTGGCGCTGATAATACTTTTTTCGTTTTACTATCAAAAACTTTTCCTTTAATTAAAACAACTGGATCTTGTTTTACTGTATTTGTAATTTCCCAAATATCTTTAGCTCTACCTACATATGCTTTGTCTCCTTTTGCAGTTAAAAAAATACTCAATTCCGTTTTTGGAGAATTAATAACGTTTCCTAAATTTTGAGGTGTTGACCAGTTTTTCCAAGTATCGTCTAATCTTTTTGTAACGAATAAATCGTAGCCACCGTATCCTGTATGTCCTTTTGAAGAAAAGTACAACGTTTTACCATCAGAAGCTAAAAATGGATTGGTTTCTTCCTCAAAAGTATTGACTACTTTGCCTAAAGACATTGGTTTTGTCCAAGTGCCATCTTCATTTAAAAAACTTACATATAAATCTTTTTTTCCTTCACCTTCTGGACGTTCAACAGCCATTAATAAATGCTGATTATCGTTAGATAAAAAGAAACCAACATATTTATTTGTATTTACATACTCTTTAATTACAACATCTTTTGGAATTTCCCAGCCTGAAGTTGTTCTATGCGAAATTGAAATTCCTTGTCCGTTTGTACTTATTCCGTCAGCAGCATATCGATTACCTAAAAGAAAAGTATTGTTATCTGGCGAAGTAGAGATTACAAAGTTATAATCTTTATTATTTAATGGTCGTCCCATATTTTTTAAAGTTGTCCAGTTTCCTTTAGCATCTTTTTCTGAATACCAGATATCATCTTTATTTGAATCGATATTTTGAGGACAATCTTTACGGGTTACAAATAAATATTTACCATCTGGAGAGACAACAGGGTTAGTTTCTTCATATTCTTCAGATGAAACTGTAGTAGGTAATTTTTCCATTTTTAAATTAGGATTAAATGTTTCTACTACATTAATTTTTTTGGGATATTCAGTCACTTTTAATTCGTCTACTTCAATCGTCATTTGAGCATCTAAAATAAAGCCTACTTTTGAACCATAATAAGTGTACCAACCTGCTTGATAATATAATTTATCGTTGATGTATATTTTAACAACATTAGCTCTTTTTTGAACTAAAATTTTATTTTCTTTTTTATAACCCTTGATAAACCTTTCTGTAGTCCAATCTTTGTAATAATCGAAAGTCCCATCTTGGTATTCATACAACTGTACTCGTTTATCTGGTGTCATTCTAACCACATCATAATACTTATTATCAGTGTAACAAGACCAAACCAATCCGTAAGTTGAATTATCTTTCTCTGATTTTACAACTTCAATTTTAGCCTCAATATCAAAATCAATATCATCCGGATCGTTAATTGCAGAAACTAAGTGCCATTTTGTTGAACTAGGATCTGAATTTTCGATTACCAATTTTCCTTTATGAATATGAGATTTATAATTAGTGTTGGTAGATTCCCACTTTCCTTTGTTATCATCAAAAGTATCGTGATATACCACTTTTTGAGCATAAAAAACAATTGAGAAAAATAAAAATAGTAAGGTTAGTTTTAGATTTTTCATGATAGAGGAATTTATTTCAACAAAAATGAACTAATGTTAACTCGAAATCAATACGACAAATGCCCTATTTTAATAAATCAACGAAACAATTGTTCCAGAAGAATTTGATTCAATTTTTAATTGACAATTACTTTCTAAAGCTCGTTTTTTTATAGAATTTAAACCATTTCCAACTACATTATTTGCAGTGTTAAAACCATTTCCATTATCGCTGATATTCACTTCAATTTTCGAATCAATTTTACTTACAACCACTTCAATTTTTGTAGCATTTGAATGTTTAATAGCATTATTTACACTTTCTTGAATAATACGATAAATATTCATTCCGTCTTTTGAGTTAAATGAAGTTTCTTTAGGTAAATTACAGGTAAACTCGAACAAAATACCTTGTAGAGAAACTTTTGCTTGTTCTATAAAATTAGAAATTCGGCTTTTGAAATCTTCGACTAGAATTTCATCTTTATTCATGGCCCAAATGGTATCGCGTAGTTCGGTTATGGTTTCTTTAGTAAACTGACTAATATTAGATAATTTTTGAATTATTTTATCTTCTCCATTTGTTAAAAACATTTTTAAACTGTCGATTGATGAAATAATAAATGTTAATTGGGCACCAATATTATCGTGTAAATCTCTAGAAATAGCTAATCGTTGTTCTTGTAATTTGTTATTTGCTTCTATTTTTAATAAAGCTTCTGAAAGCTCTTTTTCTTTTTGCAACTGCTTATTTTTAAATTTTTGTTGGCTTAAAAAAAGCCATGATAACAGCAAAATACTCAGAATAACAAAACCTGAAATGAGTAATAAATTATTTTTATTCTTAATACGAAGCTCTCTTTCGGCTACTTTAACTTTTTCTTGAGCTAAATCTTTTTCCTTTCTTTCTGTTTCATATTTTACTTCTAATTCTTGAAACGATTTAGCACTTTCTTCTTTAAATTTTTGAGTTGTTTTATTATAAAATTCCTCGTTATAAAATGATCCTTTTTCTACATTACCAATCATGTAATAGGCTTGGGCTAGCGATTTATATACTTCAACTTCATATTCTTTATTTTCGCTTGAAAGTTGAAGTTCACTTAAGCACAATTCGCCATATTTTAAAGCTTCTTTGGGCTGTTTTAAATTAACATACACCGCCGACAAATTACTGTATAAATTAATTTTTTCTTTGGCATTCATAGGCACTTCCTGTGGACGATTTAGTGATTGTAAATATAAATCGAGTGCTTTTTTGTAATTCTCTTCTCTAAATTCGATAGATGCTAAACCTTCAATTGCATTATAATATTCATTACCTGGATTGATTTGTTTAGATAAAGTAATGGACA
The DNA here is from genome assembly GCA_014763515.1 of Flavobacteriaceae bacterium. Lineage (GTDB taxonomy): Bacteria > Bacteroidota > Bacteroidia > Flavobacteriales > Flavobacteriaceae > Flavobacterium. The sequence continues at coordinate 2,836 of JACXVH010000054.1, read as the reverse complement.
TTTCAAAAGATGCTCTTGCTTTTTGTAATTGATTTAGCTCCTTATAACAAAATCCTAAATTATTGTAACTGTGAATTTGTGCCGCTATATATTTTCTTTTCTTTCTTATTTCAAGAGATTTTAAATGATATTTTATTGCCTTATCATACAAATGCATTTCTTGGTATATTAATCCAATATTATTATAGCTTGCATCTACATTTCCACGTTTATTCTCTGGATTTTTTTGGTTTACCCTAATTGATTCGAAGTAATAATTAAGTGCTTTTTCAAAGTTTCCTTGGTTCCAATTATACATTCCTAAATTATTGAGTGTATGCTCTTCATGCACTAAAAATTTATGCTTTTTACTATATTCTAAAGATTTTTCAAAAAAATATTTCGCAGAATCGGAATTTCCATTAACATCATAATAAATACCTTTAATTCCCAATACAGAATTATATCCAAACTTTTCATTTGCGGCTAACGCTATTTTTTCGGAAGTATCGAGTAATTCTTTAGCTTTTACTTTATCGCTAAAAAGATATTTCCAAACAATTTGATTATAAACTGCAACTTTAGTAGAATCGTTATGAGTAGTATTGATAATTTGGTACAAACTATCTATTTTGGTTTGTTGGGCAAAACCAAAAAACGTTAAAAAAACAGCGAATAATAAAACTTTAAACTTCAGCATCAACTTTCTTAAAATAATGTTAAACGAGGTTAAAGTAGTTATTTTTCTTCAATAAATCAATTTAAAAATTTATTTTTATAACAATTATGATTTTAAATTAATTTTTATCGCTGTTCCGTTTTCGTTTGAAATTAAATCTAAATCAGCTTGTAACTCTGCTGCTCGCTTTTGAATAGAATGTAAACCGTTTCCTTTTTCAGTTTCTGAAACATTAAAACCACTTCCATTATCTTTTATTTGAATAGTAATAGAATGATTTTTTTCTTGTATTAAAACCTCAATTTTAGTTGCTTTTGCGTGTTTAATTGCATTATTTACACTTTCTTGAATAATTCGGTAAATATTCATGCCATCACGAGAGGAAAAAGGTTGTAATTGTTTAGATTTTAAGTTACTAATAAAATTAAACTGCGTTCCTGTTAATGAAATTTTAGCATTCTCAATAAAATTTGAAATTCGAGTTTCTAAATCTTCAACCGTAATTTCTTCTTTATTCATGGCCCAAATAGTATCGCGAAGTTCTACAATTGTTTCGCGAGTAAACGAACTTATTTTGGTTAACTTCTCATCCACTTTCGGATTTTGATTTCCCAGGGCAAATTTTAAATTATCGATTGAAGAAATAATAAACGTTAACTGCGAACCAATGTTATCATGTAAATCTCTTGAAATTTGAAGACGTTGTTCTTGTAATTTATTTTGAGTTTCGATTTTAAGTAAAGCATCTTGTAACTCTCGTTCTTTTACAAGTTGAATGTTCTTCATTTTTTGTTTACTATAGAGAAAATAACCCAAAAGTATGCTCAATAATAACAGAGAAATTACACTAATTATGATGGTATTTTTCTCGGCAATTTTAGCTTTTTGAAGTAAAATTTCTCTTTCTTTTTCTTCGGTTCCAAATTGCGTATCGAGTTCGACCTGTTTAATTCGCAACTCAATATTAGCAATACTATCTTTGTACTGAATGTGCTTTTTGTAAAAATTTAAAGCTTCTTTAAATTGATCTTGAGTTTCAAAAACTTCAGATAATTTTTGAAAGTTATCTTGCGTTAAATAAGGATACTTATGTTTTTTACTATAAGCTATAGCTTCATCAAAATATTCAATAGCTTTGTTATAATCTTTAATTTGGTAATAGTAACTTCCATAATAATTTAGATTTTCAGCTATTCCTATTTTATCTTTTATTTTTACTCTAATTTGATAGGCTTCGTCTAAATGATTCTTAGCGGTTAATAAATCAGTATTCAACTTCACTTTTAAGTTGGCAATTTTATTTAAACTATAAGGAATTCCTAAACTATCTGTTCCCTCTCTTTTTAAATATAAAGACTTATTATAATAGTAAAAAGCACTATCATACTCCTTATTCATTTCCTTTAAATAACCATAATTATCGTAGATTGCCCTTAACTGGTATTCATCATTAATTTTTTCAGCTAATTGTAATCCTTTTCGTTGATATTTTTCGGCTAATAAATAGTTTCTTCTTTTCATTGCATGTCCAAAATCAGCATATACTTTTGCAACTTTATTTTGCTTTCCTTGGCTTTGAAAAGATTTTATTGCTAAAACTGTGTATTTATGATTTAATTCATACTTACCTTGATAGTAATAAATTAACCCTAAATTCTCATAGCTTTCTGCAATCCCTTTTTGATACTTATACTTTTGAGAAATTGCTAAACTATTCTTATAATTTTTCTCTGATTGATATAGGTTTTCAATCTTTTGATTAAATGGTAAATTATTTAAAGAGTCAACAACTTTCAACTCAGCATTTTGAGCAAAAAAAGCTTGAATACTACAAAATAACAATATAAAAGTGACTCTTAGATTAGTTTTTTTCATTACAAATAATTCAACATGTAAACTTAATTTAAGATTAAAGCAAAAAAAATACGGCAATTGCCGTATTCTTAATCTTGATATTTAAACAAATTATCTGCTTAAATTTAAAACTACATCAATATTGTTCAATGCAATTGAAAACTCTGTTAAAAGAAATAAAATATTCATGATTTTAATTTTTTATGTTTATCAAAATTAATAAAAAATCTGATTGTCCGTAATCACTCATAATTGATATAAATTTCATATTTTTGTTAAAAATTGAAGTTATGAACTTATTTAATTTTACAGCAAATTTTGGAA
>JACXVH010000393.1 GCA_014763515.1 Flavobacteriaceae bacterium | reverse complement strand
TGAAAAAGATGATACTTTTTATACGTTTGTTTACAAAGAAAAATCAAAAAAATACTTAGTCATAGGATCAACAAGCACTATGACATCCGAATATCAAATATTAGAAGCTAATAATCCAAGAGGAAATTTTAGAACTTTTTCTCAAAGAGAAAGAGGATTGGAATATTCAATTTCGCATTATGGTGATAGTTTTTATGTTGTTACAAATAAAGATAAAGCAATTAATTTTAAGCTGATGAAAACATCAGAAAACAAAACTTCATCTGAAAACTGGGTTGATTTAATTCCTCATAGAGAAGATGTTTTGTTAGAAGGAATTGATATTTTTAAAGACTATTTAGTTGTTGAAGAGCGTACAAATGGATTAAATAAAATTCAAATTCGTCCATGGGATGGAGGAGAAGCTTATTATTTACCTTTTGAAAGTGAAACATACACCGCTTACACAACTACAAATCCTGATTTTGATACTGAAATGTTACGCTTTAGTTATCAATCATTAAAAACACCTTCTTCGGTTATCGATTTTAATATGAAGACTAAAGCTAAAACTGTTTTAAAAGAACAAGAAGTTTTAGGTGGAAAGTTCAATAAAGATAATTATGAAGAAAAACGTGTTTGGGCAACTGCTAAAGATGGAACTAAAGTTCCAATTTCGATGGTTTATAGAAAAGGAATTAAATTAGATGGCAGTAATCCTTTATTGCAATATGCTTATGGATCTTATGGTTCTTCAATGGATCCATGGTTTTCTTCAACACGTTTAAGTTTATTAGACAGAGGGTTTATTTTTGCCATTGCACATATTAGAGGTGGAGAAGATCTAGGTCGTCAATGGTATGAAGATGGAAAACTTTTAAAAAAGATTAACACTTTTACCGATTTTATTGACTGTTCGAAATTTTTGATTGAGCAAGGCTATACCTCTAAAGAACATTTATATGCTGAAGGTGGTTCTGCTGGAGGTTTATTGATGGGAGCAGTTGTTAACATGGCACCAGAATTATACCATGGTGTAATTGCACAAGTTCCTTTTGTAGATGTTGTAACTACCATGTTAGACGATTCCATTCCATTGACTACAGGTGAGTATGACGAGTGGGGAAATCCTAATGAAAAAGAATATTATGATTATATGTTGTCTTATTCTCCGTACGACAACGTTAAAGCTCAAGATTATCCAAATATGTATGTTTCAAC
>JACXVH010000053.1 GCA_014763515.1 Flavobacteriaceae bacterium | reverse complement strand
TTTTTGCTATCAATAACTTGAACGTAGTATTTTCTATCTCCAGATTTTGCAATTTGGTTTTCAGCAATGATAAAACTAATTTTTAATTTGTTTGCTCTACTTGCTTTATCTGTTTCAATTTGTTTACCAGAACTTCTTTCTTTAACTGCTAAAACATTTAAGTTTAAAACAGATAGTTTAGAACCTTTTTCAACGGTTTTAGTTAAGTTGTCGTTTTGCATAACTAAAGTATCGTTAAAACGCTTCGCATCCTCTAAAACAACATTTGTACTATCTAAATTAGATTTTAAAGTAACATTTTGTTGTTTTAATAATTCGTTTTCAGCTTTTAAATTTTCAAACTCTCTGTTTAATTTTGCATAAAGTCCTTGATATTTTTTCATAGATGCAGAATCATCTTTTGCTTTTTGTAATTCACCTAAAAGCTTTTCCATTTCAGCCTTCTGTGCATCAATATCACTTTTTAAAGCATTGTTCTCATTAGACATTGATTCTAATTCAGCAATTTTAGCTTTAATTTCATTTTCTAATGACGTTTTTTCTGTAGTTAATTCAGTAACTTGTTTTTTGTTGTCTGAATTCATTTTGAAAATATAGCCTAAACTTCCTAAAAATAATAAGGCTAATACTACCACAGCTGCTTTTAATCCAGAATTGTTTTGTTTATTTTCCATAATTGGGGTTTATTGGTTTTAACAAAATTACGATATAAAAAGTATTTTTTCAACATCTCACTAAATTTATTGTTTAATTCTTATTTTTGGAAAGCTAATACCTACAAAAAATGAACAATATTAAACTTCTTACAGCTAATGAGTTAGCTAAATTAACAAATCATAGAAGTGGTGAAATAAAATTTGGAGAAAAAGTAGAAATTGTTCCCGATGGCGTTGACATTTGGAAATTTATTAAAGAATCTTCGGCTAAATTTGTGCTATTTGGTATCCCAGAAGATATTGGTGTAAAAGCAAATCATGGAAGAACTGGTGCAGCTACTGCATTTGAAAGTGCTTTAAAAAGTCTTTTAAACATTCAGCATAACAAATTTTGTAAAGGAAACGATTTACTTATTTTAGGAGCATTAGATGTTGCACAAGAAATGGAAAAAGCAAGCCATTTGAGTATTTCTAACAAAAACGAAAAAAAAGAACTTTTCGATCTAGTATCTAAAGTAGATAAAGAAGTTTCTCATATTATTCATCTAATTGTAAGTACTGGAAAATTTCCAATTATAATAGGTGGCGGACATAACAATGCATATGGAAATATAAAAGGATTAGCTCTTGCTAAAGGAAAACCAGTAAATGCTGTTAATTTTGATGCCCATACCGATTTTAGAATCATGGAAGGAAGACATTCTGGAAATGGATTTACTTATGCATTTGAAGAAGGTTTCTTGAAAAACTATTTTATATTTGGTTTACACGAAAATTTTGTTTCTAAAAGTGTTTTTAATACCATTAAAACTTTGCAAGAACGTGTTCGTTATGTTAGCTATGAAGAAATTGAAGTACGTAAAACAAAAGATTTTAATATTGAACTTAATAATGCCTATCAATTTGTAAAAACTGATCCTTTTGGAATTGAGTTGGATTTAGATGCAATTCCAGGAATTTATTCGAGTGCCATGACATTAACAGGTTTTAGCGTTCAACAAGCCCGACATTACATTCATTTTTTTGGTAAAAATAAGAATGCCGCTTATTTGCATATTTGTGAAGCTGCACCAAATTTAGACGACAATAAAACGAATAATCATTTAACAGGTAAGTTAATTGCCTATCTAATTACAGATTACATAAAAAGTAAAAGTTTAGATATATAATGGAAATTATTGTTATTGCTATAGTTGCTTTCTTTGCTTCTGGATTAACTTTCTTTTCAGGTTTTGGTTTAGGTACCCTTTTACTTCCTGCATTTGCTTTGTTTTTTCCTATAGAAATAGCCATTAGTTTAACAGCAATTGTTCATTTTTTGAATAATATTTTTAACTATCATTAGTTGGAAAAAATATTCATTGGAAAACAGTTTTGTTATTTGGATTACCAGCTACTGTTTTTGCTTTTGTTGGTGCCAAAGTTTTAAATCTTTTAACTGAACTACCTACTCTAGTTAATTTTGTTTTTTTTGAAAAAACATTTGCTACCAATTGGATGAAAATAATAATTGGTACATTACTAATTCTTTTTTCACTTTTTGATATTATTCCAACATTAAAAAAAATGAAATTTAACGAAAAACTGCTTCCTCTTGGTGGAATTTTAAGTGGATTTTTGGTGGATTATCAGGTCATCAAGGCGCTTTACGTTCTGCATTTTTAATGAAATTACCCATAACTAAAGAACAATTTATTGCTTCAGGAATTTTTATTGCTTGTTGTATTGATATAAGTCGTTTAAGTGTTTATAGTAATTCTAATATTTTTAATCATTCTTCTATAAACATAAACATTTTAGTTGTTGCTACACTTGCTGCTTTTACTGGAGCATTTTTGGGAAACAAATTAGTTAAAAAAATAACCATAGACATTTTACACAAAATTGTAGCGCTATTAATTATAGTTTTTTCAATTTGTATGATATTAGGAATTATTTAGTTTCGTGATTAGCTCGTGAATAATTTGAAATAATTTAGAAGCTTCAAATGGTTTTACCACCACATCATTTATTTGAGCATCTTTTGCTTTATCTATAATTTCTTCTTTTGCGAATGCTGTAACAGCAATAATTGGCGTTGTTATACCTTTTGCTCTAATTAGTTTAGAAGTTTCAAAACCATTAATTTTAGGCATATTAATATCCATTAAAATAGCATCATAGCTTTTTGTTTCTAAATTATTTAACGCTGCAAAACCGTCATCAACAATGTCACAAATAAACTTATGGTTTTCTAATAATCTTTTTGTTACAACTTGGTTAATCTTGTTATCTTCAACTACTAAAATATTGTATGGTTTAAACTGCGTAAAATCTACCTCAACGTTTTCAATAAAATCTTGATTTTTAGAATTTCCTTTTTTAAATGGAATAATAAATGTAATTGTAGTTCCTTTTCCCTCTTCACTCTGCAAATCAATAGAACCTTTAAACAAACTTATAAGTTTCTTTACGATAGTTAACCCTAAGCCTGTTCCTTGATAATCGTCTTCTTTTCGTTCTATTTGAACAAATTTATCAAAAACTGTTTTTTGATACTTTTCAGGAATTCCAATTCCAGTATCCATAACTTTAAATTTAACAAAAATCTTTTCGCCTTCTACGCTATCTAAATCGACATTTACAACAACTTTTCCATTTTGAGTAAACTTCAGTGAATTACTCATTAAATTTATAATAATTTGTGAAAGTCTAATTTTGTCTCCAATTAAAAACTGTGGAATTCTATTGTCAATGTTAATTTCAATTTTGTTATTGTTTCTACGTGCAATGGTTTCTAATGATTCTTTTATATTATCAATTACATCGGATAAATTAAAAATATTGTCTTCCAGAATAACTTTGTTCTCTTCTATTTTATACACTTTTAAAATATCATTTACCAAAGACAACAAATAATTAGCCGAAAATTTTAAAGCCTTTAGATGTGGACTATTTGAAAGTTCTTTGTGTTCTTCTTCGATAATATCTGTTGTGCCAATAACTCCATACAAAGGCGTTCTTAATTCATGACTAATGGTAGAAATAAATTGTGATTTAATGTTTGAAGCTTCTTCTGCTTTTTCTTTTGCAAGTTTAAGTTCGAGGTTTGCCCTTTCTAACTCTTCATTTTTTTCTTTACGTAATCTATTGTTTTTATAAAGGGATAAGAGAAGTAAAAATAAAAATGTGAAAATTACAATAAAGAGAAGGAAGATAATTTTTGATGTTTTTAGTTTTTCTTCTTGTAATTTCTTTTCTTGCTTAATTTCAAAAAGATTTCGTTCTACTTCGTTTTTTTCAACATCCTTACTAATGTTTGCCACACTCTCAATTCTCTCTGCATTATAAATAATGGTATTTAACGAGTCGGACATTTTTGAAAAGTGATAGGCTTCTTCAAATTTTTTATGCTTTGAATAAAAAGTAGAAATGTCTTTATAAAGATTAGCAACATGCGATTGAATAAATTCAATTTCATTGTTTTTTGAATAATTAAATGCTATTAAATAATATTCTTCGGCCTTATTGAAATCATTACTCTCGTTATTAAAATAATCGGCATACAAGGAGTAAAAAGTAATTTTTACTTCAACATCATCTGTTTGATCAACAAAATCTTTAGTTTCGATTAAATAATCTATACCTTCTTGGTAGTTTGCTACTCTAAATAATGCAGAAACTAAATTCAATTTTGTAAAAGCCGTTTCATATTCATAATTCAATTTTTGAGAGTACTGAAGAGCTAATTTGTAGTATTTAATTCCTTCATTAAAATCAACTTCATTATAACAATAAGCATTGGCTAAATTATTTGTTAACCAGCTCTTTATTGTATCGTTATTAGTTTTATTTGCTTTAAGAAGTCCTTTTTTATAAGTCTCAATTGCTTTGTTAATCTCTGAAAAATCAGAATAATTAAGTCCTATTAAATTATAGGCTTTTGCTGCAATTTCATCGTCGTTATTTTGTATTGCAAGGTTTAACGCTTCATTTGCTAATTTAATTGATTGATCATTTTTTAAATCTAGAAATAATTTTCCTGATTTAGATAATAGCGATTTACACTGAAATTTATAATCAGAAATTTCTTGAGCAAAAAGAAAAGTTGAAAAAAATAAAAGGTTTATAAAAAGGAATCTCTTCACTATAAATAAGTATTAGCAAAACACTAAATTAAAAAATCCTGACAATTAAATCAGGATTTTTTAATTTTTATTTATCGAATCAATTTTTTGTACTTAATTCTTGTTGGTGTAACTTCTTTTCCTAGACGTTTACGTTTATTTTCTTCATAATCAGAGAAGCTTCCTTCGAAGAAATACACTTGTGAATCACCCTCAAAAGCTAAGATATGCGTACAAACTCTATCTAAAAACCAACGGTCGTGAGAGATAATTACTGCACAACCTGCAAAGTTTTCTAAACCTTCTTCTAAAGCTCGTAATGTATTAATATCTAAATCATTCGTTGGCTCATCTAAAAGTAAAACATTTCCTTCTTCTTTTAATGTCATAGCCAAGTGTAAACGATTACGCTCACCTCCAGAAAGTGTAGAAACTTTTTTATTTTGTTCGCTTCCTCCAAAATTAAATCGTGAAAGATATGCTCTAGAGTTTACTTGGCGTCCACCCATCATGATTAATTCTTGTCCGTCGCAGAAATTTTCCCAAATAGATTTTTCTACATCAATATCTTTATGCGATTGATCTACATAGGCGATTTTAACTGTATCACCAATTGTAAATTCACCACCATCGGGTTGTTCTTCCCCCATAATCATTCTGAAGATGGTAGATTTACCAGCACCATTTGGACCAATAATTCCCACAATTCCCGCTTGAGGTAAAGTAAAGTTTAAATCTTCATATAATAGTTTATCACCAAATGCTTTTGAAACATGTTTCGCTTCAATAACATTTGTACCCAAACGAGGTCCATTAGGAATATAAATTTCTAATTTCTCTTCTAATTGTTTTTGGTCTTCATTTAATAATCGATCATAATTTTGTAAACGTGCTTTTTGCTTCGTTTGACGACCTTTTGCTCCTTGTTTAACCCATTCTAACTCGCGTTCTAATGTTTTTCTGCGTTTTGAAGCTGTTTTTTCTTCTTGTTCTAAACGTTTTGCTTTTTGGTCTAACCAAGAAGAATAATTTCCTTTCCATGGAATACCTTCTCCTCTATCCAATTCAAGAATCCAACCTGCAACATTATCTAAGAAATAACGGTCGTGCGTTACAGCAATTACAGTTCCTGCATATTGTTGTAAATGTTGTTCTAACCAAAGTACAGATTCTGCATCTAAGTGGTTCGTAGGCTCATCTAATAATAATACATCGGGTTGTTGTAATAATAAACGACATAAAGCTACGCGGCGTTTTTCACCACCAGAAAGTACTTTAATAGGAGTATCTGCTTCAGGAGTTCGAAGAGCATCCATTGCTACTTCTAGTTTATTATCAATTTCCCAAGCACCAGCCGCATCTATTTTATCTTGTAATTCTGCCTGACGGTCCATAAGTTTTTGCATCTTATCGGCATCTTCATAAACTTCAGGTAAACCAAAATCGTCGTTTATTTTATTAAACTCATCTAATAAAGCATAAATTTCAGCAGCTCCTTCACGAACAACTTCTATTACTGTTTTATTTTCATCTAATTGTGGTTCTTGTTCTAAATACCCAACTGTGTAACCTGGAGCAAAAACAACATCGCCTTGATAGTTTTTATCAACTCCAGCAATAATCTTTAATAATGAAGATTTACCTGAACCATTTAAACCTAAAATACCAATTTTCGCTCCGTAAAAGAAACTAAGATAGATATCTTTTAAAACTTGTTTGTTTGTACTTGAGTAAATTTTGTTTACTCTCGACATGGAGAAAATTACTTTCTTATCGTCTGACATATTAAAATTATGAATTTAAAATTCAGAAAAAACTGAACACTGATTAATGAAACTGTAAACTAACCTACACTCTTCCTTTTAAGGCGTTAAAAACCCATGCAATAGCAAAGAAACCGATACCTACCGCACCAAACCCCCATCCTGCAACATCATCATATCTGTAAATTGCAAGTCCAATGATTAATAAACCCATTATTATCATTATAAATGTGGCCCAAGCCAATACAGTATTTTTATTCATTCCCATGGTAAATCTTATTTAAAAATTCGAGGACAGCAAATATCGTTATTTTACCTGATATTTTCTATTGAAAGAATAAGTAATTATTTATAACCCGACAATTTACAACCTAAATATGCCATTGGAATATATGCAAATAAGACATCTACTGCCATAAACCAAAATGGAGCTGGCAATAGAAAACAATTCGATATTCCTCCTATTAAAAATAAAACACCTACAATCATAGCTGTCCTTAATTTATTCCCAACAGCTATTTTATAAGCAATTAAAGCCCCAATTAATGTTCCAATAGCGTGTGCTAAAAATGGAAAAATAAAATGCTTAGGTTCAAATAAATGTATTGAAGATTTTAATCCTTCAAAAGTTGTAACATCAGCTCCATCAGGTGGAGGAATTACTTTTCCACTTACTGAAATTAAAGCTCCATTTACTATACTTCCAATAATTGCTCCTACAATTACAGCTAAAATATTTCTTAAAAGAGGATTCATAAATATTTAGTTTAAAGGTTGGTCTAATTAAATATATGAATTAGCATTTCTTTCATTAAATCATAATCGGTAGTTGAGGTCGCACCAACACCTTTACTTTTAACATCAATATCTCTCATTTTAGAAACAATACCACTCACTTTTTTCATAGGATATCTTTTTGCTGCCAATTCGTAATCACCTACAAAAAATGGATTTACTTTTAAAACCTTGGCAACATTTCCTTTAGATTTATCTTTCAAACCATGATATTGCAACAATTGCGAGAAAAAAGAAAATACTTGACCAACTGTAAGTACTAATGGATTGTCTTTTGGATTTTGAGAAAAATACTCAATAATTTTATAAGCTTTCAATTGATTTCCTTCACCAATTGCTTTTCTTAATTCGAAAACATTAAAATCTTTACTAATACCAATGTTTTCTTCAATATCTTGAGCTGAAATTGTATGTCCTTTAAGTAAAATAATTTTTAGCTTATCTAATTCGTTACTAATTTTAGATAAATCGGTTCCTAAAAACTCAACCAACATAGCTGCAGCTTTTGGTTCAATGGCATAGCCTTTTCCGCTTAAAACTCTCTTTATCCAATCGCCAACTTGATTCTCATAAAGTTTTTTGCTTTCGAAAACTACTCCCGATTTTTCTAAAACCTTGGTTACTTTTTTACGTTTATCGAGAGTTTTGTATTTATATGCAAATACTAATACAGTTGAAGGCTGGGGATTTTCGGCGTAGGCTTCTAATTTATCAATAGTTTTTGCGAGTTCTTGTGCTTCTTTTACAATAACAACTTGTCTTTCTGCCATCATTGGGAAACGTTTTGCATTAGAAACGATATCTTCAATTGTAGTATCTCTACCATACAAAACCATTTGATTAAAACCTTTTTCGTCTTCGGTAAGAATATTATCCTCAATAAATTCTGTCAATTTATCAATGTAATAAGGTTCTTCACCCATAAAAAAGTAGATAGGCTTTATATTTCCCGCTTTAATATCTTTTGTAATTTGAATGACTTCGTCCATTTTTGTGTTTATTGTTTTTGGTTTATTGTTTGTTGTTAAACTTTAAACCTTTAATTTCAGAGTTATTTAAGTATTTCATAAATGCTCCGATTTTATTTTTAACCAATTCAATTTTTACAGATGTAGTTTCAAATTCATCTTTAGAAATTAACTTTTTATCTAAAGCTCTATATAATTGAGATTTTAATTCACCACATGAACCTTTAGAAAAACTAAGAAAATTTATAAATTCTCTATTTCCATTTCTTTCAAAACCTTCTGCAATATTATCCATTATAGAACCAGAACTTCTATCCATTTGGTCTTTTAGAGAAACCCTTTTACCCAAGCTTGTTGTCTCAAATAGTATTTCAATATCATTACAAATATCTCTTGATAAATTCCAAATATCTAAATCTTCAAATTTTTCTATTTTTGCCATGAACAATAAACCATTAACTATAAACAACAAACATTGATAAAACTCAATTTTCCAAACTATTCGTTTCGCTTCAAAAATAGTGAAAATAAAACCTATATTTTTGATGTTATTCGAAAAAAGTTTTTGCTTTTAACTCCAGAAGAATGGGTTCGCCAACATGT
>JACXVH010000392.1 GCA_014763515.1 Flavobacteriaceae bacterium | reverse complement strand
TTATATTTCTGGACGAATACTACTCCGGCTAGTGGAGGAGTGTATCCACAAAACAATTTTGCTTCGTATACAACTTTAGGTGGCGCTGCTGCCTTCGGAAGTGCGAAAATCCCTAATGGTGCAATTTTGCCAGGGCAAGGGTTTTATGTGAGAACATTCGATTTCGGAAATGCAACATTTACAAATTTCCAACGTGTAAATGCATCTGCGAGTACACAGTTTTTCAGATCATCTAACAGTACATTAAGTGAAGTAGAAGAAGTTGAGAAACACCGCATTTGGTTAAACTTAAATGACGCTAATACTTCATACAATCAAATTTTAGTAGGTTATATGCAGGGAGCTACTTCAGGTGTTGACAATTTAATTGATGGAAAAGTCCTTGACACATCAAAACCAATGTTGTATAACCTTTTAGACGATCAAGCTTATGTGATTCAAGGAAAAGGACTTCCATTTACAGATGAAGATATTGTTCCTTTAGGATTAAAAGTACTACAATCGGGCAATTACAATATTTCATTAGAACAAGTAGATGGGTTGTTTAATACGATAAATTATTGAACATTACGCACGATATAAAACAAGGTGCATATTCATTTACAACACAAGAAGGTGATTTTACAGACCGATTTGAAATAGTGTTTAAACCAAGTACATTATCAACGGACTTAATTTCTACTTCAGTGATTAATATTTATTCTGATAACGTAGGTATTAATATTAATTCATCTGAAACAATTAATTCTATAGACGTTTTTGATATTCTTGGAAGAGTATTGTATACTAAGAATAATGTAAACGTAAAAGAGTTTACAATTAATAATTTAATTAAAAATAATCAACCTTTGATTGTTAAAGTTAAAGATGTTAATGGAAGTGTTAAATCTCAAAAGATTGTTTTCTAATTAACTGTAAATAAAAAAAAGTCTGTGTTCTTCACAGACTTTTTTTTATTTACAAAAATTCGTATATATTTGATTTTCCAAATCTATATAATTATGATTAAAAAACTATTTTTCTTCTGTTCAATTTTTTCATTATCTACTTTACTTTCTCAAAACGGAGACAATGATACGAGTTTGCTTTCAAACGAAGAACTTAAGGATAATTATTCGAATTTTTTAAGAAATCACCCATTTGCAAAAACTAGGGTTTTGCCCAAAAGTGAAAGAAAAGCTTTAGGGATTCCTCCTAATGCTTTTTATGAGCAAGAATGGCTTTATACAGCTGATCCAGCTCTTGGAAGGCCTACACCAGAAGTTGTTTTACAGCTTCAAATGCAACTCGAACAATTAGAATTATCTGGGAGGGTTCCAGGTGACGGAATAGACAACCAATGGGTGGAAAGAGGTCCTAATAATGTTGGAGGAAGAACAAGAGTGCTTATGTTTGCTCCTGGAAGTACTACTAAGGTTTTTGCAGGTGGTGTAAGTGGTGGTTTGTGGGTTAATGATGATATTACTTCTTCTGCTAGCACATGGCAACAAGTAAATGGAGTGCCAAGCAATTTAGCAGTTTCCTGTATGACAATTGATCCTAATAATTCCAATATAATGTATATTGGTACTGGAGAGGTTTATACTTGGGGTGCAGTAAATGGTAATGGTGTTTACAAATCGATTGATGGGGGTGTAAATTGGAGACATATTTTTGGTTCTTCAACAAATGATATAAATAATAATTTAGTATACATCCAAGATATTATTGCTTGGAACAATCCTAATACAAACCAAACAGAGGTTTATTTTGGTGC
>JACXVH010000052.1 GCA_014763515.1 Flavobacteriaceae bacterium | reverse complement strand
GTTTGCTCATCTTTTTTCCTTTCCTAAATTCCTCATTTATTGTATCATTTAGGAATAAGAAATGCTTAAGTCGCTGTCGAAATTTTCCGGGACATTATAACTGCAAAGTTCTTGAGGGCTGAAAATTAAACTTTCTCTAAAATCTTTTTTCGTTTTTCCCAATCACTCATATAAAGAGCTAAATAATCGTAAAATTGCTTAGAATGGTTTGGATAAATCAAATGAACTAGTTCATGAAAAACTACATATTCTATACAAATCTTTGGCTTTTTTATAAGCTCGATATTAAGATTGATATATGATTTATGAGGGTTGCAACTCCCCCATCTTGTTTTCATTTGTCTGATTTTAATATCTTTTATCTCTTGTTTAACAATTTTATTAAACTCTTGCAAAATATTAAAAAAATGAAGCAATGCTTTTTCATAGTACCATTCGTAAACCAAATTTTGTTTTCGTTTTAAATCATTTTTATTTTTAACATAGATTTCTAAATAGCCTCTTTGAAGCTTAACAGCCTCTTTTTTTGATTCAATGACTTTGAGCCTGTAACTTCGACCCAGATATTTAAAATCCTCTCCACTCACATACTCTTTTTCGCTTGTTGTAAATGAGGCAAAAAACTCTCTCTTTTTTTCAATCCATTTAGCTCTTTTTTTGATTATAAATTCTATATGCTCATTACTTATCATCTTTGGAGCAGTTAAAACTACTTCTCCAGTCGGCTTTACTTTTAAAGTGATGTTTTTTACATCTTTTTTAGTAATTTGGATGTTTTGCATAAAAACTACTTTTTAAACTTTTTAAATCTATCAGCATCATTTACTTCTTTCTTTACAACTTTTTTCTTGTCTTTCTTTGTGTCTTCATCTTTAGAAATTGTTTTGCCCTCAAGATAATCTAAAGTTTCTCTTCTTGGTAATGGTTCGCTAGTATTCATTGTTACTACACATTTGATACAACCATTTAAACACTCTTCGTTATGTTTTTCATCTATAAAAAGCCTTTGTCTCGTTTTTTCTAGCCAGTTATGCCATCGATTTTTTGCTAAATCATAAACATATCCAACACCACCTGATTGATTATCGTAAATTAATATGCTTAATTTCCCGTCTATTTCTTGAATAAGAGCATTTATCTCCCTCTCATCAATACCTAACTCTTCCGCTCCACTTAACTGCATTGCATTGGCTAAAGTTTGAGCTATAGTAATATCTTTGATATCTCTTTTTGGAATAATCATAATTGCATCTGTAATCATTTTAGCCATCAAATTATGATTTCTCCATATAGTAGGGGAAGTTTCCAAACATATATTTGCGGATGATTTACTGTAGATAGATGAATGTTTTTTAAATGATGTTGATAATTTATCGTAACTACCAGTATTTACTTTTTCTATTTCTGATTCTGTATAGCCACACTTAGTACAAATTGCAAATCCTAACCCTTTATTTCCCCTATTTACACCATAAATAAGTGCTTTTTCTTTGTAAATAATAGAAAAATCATCATATGTAAAATTAATATCGTTTTTTGAACTTGTATGAATTGCACTATAAATCTCTAATCTTCCAACTTTTTCAGGACTACCTGCTCTATAGGACAGTTTATCGGATGCGGCTGTTATATATCCATGTTCCGGTATTAAATAATTTGAAGCAGGTTTAACAACACCTTTGCAACCACTCATACTACATTCGTGAACTTTGATATATGGTGATGTAAAAAAATGTCCTTTATCACAAAGATAAGCAAACCCTTTTTCACCAAATGCTTCATCTAAATTTTCACCCGTAAAGTGTTTTGAAATTCCTTTTGACTCAATTAACATACCACCTGCTAAAATCTTTGAGCCAGGTACATATTCAGACAATGCCAAAAAACTACTTCTTGATAATTCAAACATTTCAGGTGCATTAATTACTTGCAAGGTCTTTATATCTATAGGAAATCCATATTTTGGTAAAACTTGTGCATTTGAGAAAATGTCAATTAAACTTTCTCCATGTTTTTGTTTAATGTTGTATCTAATTGCATTTTTATGACTTTTATTAGTAGTAAAATTCCAATCGCTATAAAGTTCTTTTAAGCTATTGATATATCTTATACTTATAGCCCGAACTTGATCACTAAAAACTTTGATTAATTGCTGATAATCAAGAACCTTACTTGTATGTTTAAAGATCTCATCAAATGCTTTTTTATCATCTTCAATAATCTCAAAATTAGTCAAAAACTCAATAAATTTATTATAAATAGAATTCTCATCCATTTCAAAATTTAACTTTGCATAAGGATTATCTATATGTTTTGGTATTTCATATATACCTACAAAATATCCCATTTTTTTGAATGAATCAAAAATTAATGCATCTTTACTACTTGCATAATTTTCATAAAATTTGGATAGCATTAACGAATTAAAATGTCTAGTTGCTATTTTTTCTTTCTCAAGAGATATTGTAAGTTTTTTATGTGGCTTGTCTAAATAAAATTTAAAATCTCTAAATACATTTTGATCAAAATGTCTTGTCTTTGTGTAAGTAAGAATTATAGATGAGCCATCAGTTCTTCTTCCTGCTCGTCCAGATCTTTGAATATAATTTGCTTTGTTTGGAGGTACATTCGCCATTAATACACCACTTAATCCACCAATATCTATCCCCACTTCAAGTGTTGTTGTTGCAGATAATACATTTCTTTTACCCTTTATAAACAAGTCTTGCAACCTTCTATTTTCTTTTTGTGCAAGTTGAGCTGAGTGTTCTTCTGCCCATAATCCCATACTAAGTTCTTTAGAAGGATTGAGATACATTTTTCTATATCTTGAAAAATATGGGTCTGCATCCAAATCACTTTGTGTAACTTCTTTTAATTCAACAATGCTATGTTTTTCAGGAACAATACCATTTATAGTTTCTTGCCAAATTGTTTTATTGATAGTATTTAAATATAGAGTTTGGGGTATTTCTAGAGATAGTTCATAGAATACTATTCTAAATGCATCAACGATTCTTCCATCATCTGTTTGAACCCTGTTATGCTCTAACCATCTAATATCATCTCTTTTTGCAGCATCTAAAAAGGTTTCAAATACTGCTTCTAAAAAAGTATGTACATTTTCTTCTGTATCTTCAATTTCAAAACTTCTAAACACCGAAGCTACAAATTTGTAAACATAACTTCTACTTGTTACTTTAAAATTAAATATATTTTTATTTTTCGCATCAAAAGCAATGTATTGACCTAAGCCTATTTTTGAAGCCTCATAATCTTTTAATTCATTAGACTGATATTCATATTCAGAAGTAATGCTTTTATAATCTCTAAATATATATAGAAACTGCTTAAGTATATTAAGTTTAAAACGGTCAATAATCTCTTTTTCTTCATTAAAAATATTGTTAAACTTATCAGATAAGACAATAGACTCGATTCCCGGATAAGTAAGTTTTATTAGCCCCAAACTTTCAAGATTTATATCTTTAATATTTGGGGTAATCAATGCCTCTACAATCCTGTTATAGATATTTTTTTTAATCGCTTCTTGATTTTTTTCAAATGACAATTGCTCTCGCTCTTCAGCTGATTGTTCTTTCATTCTCTCTCTATCAAAAAACTCTCCGATTAAAGGATGTTTCTTAATATTATCAACTAAGTCAGCAATAGAGAGACCTGAACCCATTTTTGATAATTCTACTTTTGCATCGTTGATTTTTTCAAGAAGTTTTTGCTTGACCATTGGGTTATCTATGATTGATAACTTTAATTCATTTTCTTTAATCTCATTTTGGTAATATTCTTTTAGATCATTATCTTGATTTTTAGAAATATTATTTTGTATGGTTTCTACTATTAACCTTCTCAATAATTGTGTTTCATGTTGCATCGTTAAAAGTGGACCCAATCTGGCAGCTTCACTTCTACTATCTGAAAATGTTAAAAGTCTTCTTCCACGAGCTGGTAAGAAAACATTAATCTCTTTGTCTATTTCAGGCATATTAACAAGCATTGTTTCTGATACCAATGGAATTAAAAACTGATCACTTACATTTAGCCCACAAAATTCTTCATTTGAACATACAGGACAAACTAAATGTTTATAAAATTTATTGTTGTAATCATGTTTTGAACATTTTTTGCCATCTTTATTGATATAAATCGCTTCACTTGACTCTTTAAAACTCAATATATAGCTATTTTCACTTTTAGTATCATTTTTAAAAAATCTCTCTAAATATAGAGTATCTTTTTCATTAAATTTGCCATGATAAAAATGCTCACCACACTCTGAACATCTCACAAGATTTAAAGTAGGACTTTGACATGTTGTACAGTTATAAAAAGTCCCATGATGAATTTTACCTAGACCTTTGATTTTAGAATCAGGGCAATTTGGATTTGAGCAAACTGAAAAACCTTGAGAACTCCTTACTTGTAAATGCAATTTATGTGGAAGCAATGGCAGTTCATTGTCATTCAAACGAGCTTTTGCTCCAATTGTAAAAATATTTAATAAAGTTTTTGGTTCTATATTTGAAGAAACCAACTTTAATAACTCACTAAATTGAATTGCATATTTTTCAGATAATATCTTTAATATTTTAGGAAATACCATATACCCTTTAAATTCATTGTATAAATCTAAATTAGATTTTGAAATCATAGAAGATATATCTATAAACTGTTCTATTTCACTATCAACATTGATACTTGCATCTATCTCTTTAAACTCTTTTTCTCCAGATACTCTTTGAATATTATCTTTATTGAAAAATTTACTAAAAAAATCTTGTTGTTCTTGCTTATCTTCTGAAATTGTTGCAGTTGTTGCGATATATAATATCTTTGAATTATCAACTTTTGCTTTAGTAGTTACTCTTCTTAAAAGCAATGATACTTCAGCAGCCAAAGTACCTGTATATAAGTGAGCTTCATCTACTATTATTGTTCTAAGTGCATTACCGATTAAAGGAAAATCATTTGGTCTTGCTAAGATATACTCAAGCATAGAATAGTTAGTAATCATAATATCAGGAGGGTTGTCTCTTGCTTCTTTTCTTGTTTTTATGAAGCATTTATCATCAAACTCATCAGTTGCATATTTTTTTGATTCAGGAGTTTCACTGTTATAAAAGAACATACTTATATTTGATTGACCTTTTAAATATGAAAATAGCCTTTTGTTTTGATCTGCTACTAGAGCATTCATAGGATATAAAATAATAGCCCTAACACCCTTTTCATCCGACTTTCTTGGATTAGAAACCAAATCATTTAGCATTGGAAGTAAAAAAGATTCTGTTTTACCTGAACCAGTTGGAGCAGTTACAACAATAGCAGGTTTATCGTTACTATCCATTTCATGAACTATTTTAAGTGTTTCATATTGATGCTTAAATGGATAAAAGTTTGGATTAAATACTTTATTTAAGTCAAGTAAATCTAAAAACTTTTTATTTAAAAATGGAATATTTCTTAAAATATTATCATGTTTTTTTGCTGAAAATGCTCCTTCTACAAGTATTTCGGATATTAATCCATCATTTGATTTGATTATTTCACTTAACTCATTTTGGAGTTCTTTATCTCTTACATTGATACTGCTTAAAACTATCTCTTCAAGCCTATTTTTTAAATTATTTGATAGTTCAATTGCATCTAAATATTTAGCCATTTAATTTCTCCAATGCTTTTTTTAAGTAATATGGTCTATTTATGTAGTGCATAGCAACTTTTAAATTATGTTTTTGTGGTCCACTTAATGTTGTAGTGTCAAATAGATTGTTAATTATCAATTCTATAAAACTCTCATCTCTCTCATCCTCAAGTTCTGCATCATTAACAAGATTATAAAAGTAATTTTTGAGTTTATTTGAACCACACGATAATAAAAGTTTAAATAAAGTGATAGGAGTGTCAAGCATCAGTCTTTCACGGCTTTCAAAAATTATTCTTTGCAAAATTTTTTCACTAATTTCTGCATCTATTTTTAGACTAAATAGTACATGTTCTATCAAAAGATTGATTTTTGAGAAATCTAATCTCAATAAATTTTCATTTATATAGATTTTATCATTATAGAAAATGGAGAAAAACTCTTCTATGTTATGCATTATAAATTTTCTTAAAAAATTTGTATGTGATTGCTTAGATAAAAATGGATAGTTTGAGACTAATAAATTTTTAATAACTTCTATATTTGTATAGTCATTAAAACTTTCTAAAAAACTATTATCATATGAACTATCAATTACACTATTACCCTGAATAACAAGGACTGAAACCAATTCATTGGGTAAAAGCTTGTTTATTGGTTTCCCTGCACGTCTGTATCTTCTTATCTTGCGGAATAGCTTCTGCTTTTCTTTTCTTGTTAAATTTGCAAGATCAAAACATATCTTATGATTTTTTACATTCTCTTGTATCTGTTGATGTGTGAATTCATACTCTTTTAGATTTGAGTCTAAAAGTATTAATTTACATTGTTGTGGCAATTCTTTATGAATAAAAATTTCATTCTTTTTTTCTTGATTTATTGAAATATATTCATCACTATTTCTATAATTAAAAATACTTTTCAATTGGGAATTAAATAAATGCTCCGCAATAAAAATAGTCTCTCCAAATCCATTAAATTTTGTAAAATTTATGATTCTATTTGGTCTAATTGTTTGATAAAAACTAGATTTATTTTTAATGTAAAATTGCTCTGTTCTACTAAAATAACTTAGATAATATCTATATTTTTTTAAGTCGTATTTCGTCAAATAGCTTGTTTTGTCAACCAATTTAACAGTTGCATCACTTCCAAGCTGAAATAATCTATATTGATTTTGTTTTTCAAAGAAGTTACAATAAACTACCTTTTTAAATACTCTATTTTTATATTTAATAAGTAGTGTATGCTTTGGAGAAGTAATCATTTCAGGATACAATTTACTTTTTATTGTGCTGTTATTTTCAATATCATCACTATCTGCATAACCACCCAAATATGTCCATTTTACAATCTTAGCTTCCTGTGGCAAAGGTTTCAAATCAACTTCTTCAGTTTTAGAATCAATTTGCATAATTTTTAATTCAAAAGCATACTCATTATTTATTATAAATGAAGGATTAGCCGTTGTATATAAAACTAATTGATCTATGAATTCAGGTTTTTCAACATTTTCTGTAAAATTTAACTCAAATAATATTTCTTCATTGTATGTAATTTTACAGTTATCTTTATATCCGATAAATGGGACTAGTGTAGCATATCCGTCAAAATACTCTCTTTGAAAGTCATCATTAAAATCGCAATCTAAATCAGAATCCATCAAAATGTGATATTTTTTATGAGCATTTAATTTTTTGAATATGTTTTGATAGATATTTCCATCTTCATCAAATAGCACCATCTGATCACTAAAATCAAATAGTACTATTTCAGTAGAAAAAACTACATCATTATCTTCATTCCTTAACTCTAAATAAATTTGATTTGTCTGAGGATTAAAAATAGTAATTGGTGATTCTAATATAAGCTCTTTAGAATTGTTCGCAATCAAAACACCTTTATATTCATCGTCTATGTAAATTTCATATCTAAATCCACTCAAATTTAGTGAATAAAGGTCTTGAGCATTAATTGTAAAACTTAGCCCATTATCTGAATAATTGATTTGTTCAAGATAAAACACAGGTAAATCTTCATTTTGAGTAATCATTAATTTCTTTTCAGTTTTTTGTTTAGCTGCTTTGAGTAATTCATCTAAATTGAGATGTTTAAACCAAATGTTTTGAGCTAAAATATTTTTTGCTTGGTCATTTGATAAAATGTTATCTCTAAATCTTCTTAAAACTCTCCATCCATCATTAAACTCTTTTGAGTAATTTTGGGAATCTACATCTAACAATTCTGAAACAATAACCGGTAGGTTGTAATTTGATAGCCAAAGTTTTAAATGATCGAAGCTCTTATTTAAAAGTCCTATTTGTAACAATATAGTATTTCTGATATATTGCTTCTCATCTTTTGCATCAAAATTATTTCTAAGATGAAATAGATTACATGCATATTCTATTGACTCTTTTAAAAAGAAATTTGGATAATTTTGACTTGTAAAATATGAATCTAAAAAATGTCTTGTAACTGAAGAATAATGTTCCAAGTCACTTATAATTGCTTTCCAAAGTGATGAATAGCTAAGTTTTGGTTCAAGTTTATAAATTACATAGATTAAAAATACTAATCCAACAAATGCTTTTTTTGTGTGAGTTTGCTTACCTGGTTCTCCCCTAAAATGGAAAAATAACTTCTCAACTTCATTTATATCATTTGCTGTTAAATCTAACTCTATTATCGATTTAAAGCTATTTTCATTGTTAAGAAATAGCAATATTTTAGTTATTGTTGCATTGCTTTGATACTCTTTTATTAGTTGATTAACCGTTGTATGCTCATGAACTTCTTTATTTGAATGTTGTTTATGAATTATGTGTTTTTGTTCTGCTGCTTCATTAATTGTATTTCCTAACCAATCACTCCAACTTATCCATCCATCATTTCTGTAAACTATATCAGGATTAGAAGGTATAAAATCAGGGCGTCTTTCTTTTCCTTCTAATGTACCATTTGACCATTTTTTCCAAGCTCTAGTGTTTTTTAAATTTTGGCTTCTAACATAATCTCTTGCTTCTATAAAAGAAAGATATTTGGTTAAATTACTCATATGATTTTTTCCTTATAAATTTAAAGTTTTTAAGCATAAAAACTTATCCCTATGCCTCTAATTGTCTGATAAATCTTCTCTTTATTCTCAATTGATATATCATATTCATCCTCTATATCCCAAAGAATATCTTCCATTGCGCTTGTTATCTCATTTTCAACATCTTTATTTTTGTGCCATTCAGGTTTTTTGGAAG
>JACXVH010000051.1 GCA_014763515.1 Flavobacteriaceae bacterium | reverse complement strand
AGAAGACGAAGAGCGAAAGGAAGAAGGGAATTCAAAAGGGTTTACGCTCTTTTAGAGCGTGTAAAAGATACCACCTGCTATGCAGGTGGTTGTTCATTGCAAGTCTAACTAAAGTTAAGGCTCGAGTTCTGTTTTCTGGTTTTGCATATGCAGCTAACGAAACAAACATAGCAGGGCGAAACATATCTGCAACAACCATTATTAAGAATATAGCTACTAATAACGATTCATATTGTGTAATGTGTTGTAAGCCAAAAAACATTAATCCACTAGTAAACAAGCTGAATATCATTATTTTGTAAAAACCTATCTTGTCGAATAATTTTCCACCAAGCCAAGAACCAAGCATCGATCCACAACCAAAACTTACCATAATCCAACCGACTTGACTATACGAAAATCCTAAATCTTCTTTTAAGTATTTTGACAAAAAGGGTAGTACCATTGTACCAGCTCTATTGATAAAAGTTACTAAGGTAAGTATCCAAATTTCTCTAGAAAATCCTCTAAAATTGTCGATATATTTAAGGAAAGCAGTCTTTAGCATGAATTATATTTAATTGCAAAGGTATTAAAGGTAGTAAGAAAGATATGTTAATCTAACTTAAAATTATAAAAAAAGAGGATTAAAAATCCTCTTCATTTTCTTCATCAAATTCTTCTTCTTCCTCAAATTCAAATTCGAAGAACGAAAAAGTGGTACCGCCATAATGTTTAGAAAATGAAAAATGCATCATGTGATCTAACTTCATATCTTTTGAATGTTCGACAATTAACATGCCATCTTCTTCCAGTAATTCATTCTCAAATATTAAGGTAATTATACTTTCAAATTGTTCTTGCGATAAATGATAAGGTGGATCAGCAAAAATAATATCATAAGAACCATTACTTCTTTCTAAAAATTTAAAAACATCACTTTTTATTGTTGTAATATCAAAATCGAGTTCAGTTGAAATTTTCTTGATATAATTGATACAACCAAAATCGGCATCAACACTTGTAATAGGTTTAGCACCTCTGGAAGCAAATTCATAACTAATATTTCCAGTTCCAGAAAACAAATCTAAAATACGTAATTCGCTGAAATTAAAATAATTATTTAGAATATTAAACAACGATTCTTTAGCCATATCGGTTGTAGGTCGGACAGGCAGTTTTTTTGGAGCAATTAATCTTTTACCTTTATATTTTCCTGATATAATTCTCATGAATGAATTAGAATGAAATGTTCTCTAGCTTGTTTTTCTGTAATTGAATATTTTTCTGCAATTGAGCTTACTTTAAAAATACTACAATTTCTAATATATTTATAAGCAATTTTATAAAAATCGCTTTCTTCTGTTATGGTTCCTAACAGCGCAACCGAACAATTTTCAGGATTTAATTGTAATTGTTCTAGTGAAAAAAGGATGTAATAAATAAAATCTTCTGGAGTAGAAGGTTCAAAAGAATTGAAAAACAATAGTTTTCCATTTTGTACCACTACCATTTCAAAATGCTTTTGCTGAACATGTACAAAAACTTGTTTTTCAAAAATGTATTTCGAATTATCTAAAAGCTTATCTACCAGCACGGTATTTACATGTAAATAATCAAATGTTTGGAATTGATCTAATAAGAAATTATTAATATTTACATAAGGTACATAGACATTATTAATTTGCTGAATTTTTAAATTATCAGAAGCAAATAAATCGTTTTCAAATACTTTTATGTTGTATTGAAGATAACTTCCAAGATAATTTTCATCGAAAAGCGACTGCGGAACAAAAGTGTTCAAATTATTATCGTGAATAACTTTTATTTCATCAAATCGTTCACTCAAAATAGGAAACTCAGAAAAAGTTTTCCATAATTGCTCTTCAATAACTTGGTTTTCTTGAAAAGTAACAGATTTTAAAACACTTATATTGTTTTGTAATAAGTCAAAAACACAAAAAGAAAGTCCACTCAAGGAAACCTGAATGGACAACTTTTTGTAATTTTTTTGAGTAATATCGTTATTCGTTACTACCATATTTTTTAGGCCAGTTTCCAGTTACAATAGCTTCGTCTAAAGAACCTAATGTAATTGTTGGACCATTAATTTCGTCAATTGATTCTACTTTATTTTCTTGTGCTACTAATTCTTGATCTAAATCTGCTAATAAAGCATTTTTGTCAATTTCTGCTTTAAATACAGGAACTTTAGTATCATTACGAACAATAGAACTTGCTTCTAATTTTACAGGAACCTCAATGTTTCCAAATTTTACAACATTTAATCTTTTGTAACGATCAGAATTTTTAAATAAAGAGTCTTTTACAGTTACATATCCTAAAGTATCTACCATTACAACGTCTTTAAAGAAACCACCTTTACCTGTAGCGTCAGTTGTAATACCAAAAGCTTTGTTTGTTGCAGCATCAATAATAGCTGTATCTTTACGAGAAACAATTGCAAATTTTTCACTTTCAATAAAAGCTACTAATTTATCAAATGAATCTGCAAATTCTTTGTATTTAGATTTGTATCCTAATTGAGCTTTTTTAAGATCTAACATTTTTTTAACGGCAACCTCATAACGCTCACTTTTAGCTTTTTCAAACTCAATTGGTTTCATTACAGAACCATAGATTAAATAAGCAAGATAACCACACACTAACCATAAAATTAAAGATAAGAATGGGCGTGCTTTTGCAGAAACAAATTTATCAATCAGTTTTACTAATGCAAAAACTATAACTACTAGTAATACAACAAAAATTGCAATTTTTAACATGTTTATTTAAAGTTTATTAGTTTAATAGGTACGCAAATCTACAATTTTTTTTTCTTCTTAAAAGAAATTCTTTTAAAAATCATCAGTATATTTGAAAAATATATACCTGCCAATTTTTAACCTTATGAATTCAAGCTTGTTTTACAAAACGTTACGTGAAAATTTTCCATTTGAGCCAACACAAAAACAAGATGTTTTTCTTCAAAAAATTTCAGAATTTGTAACCAATAATAATACATCAGAACTTTTTATCCTCAAAGGTTATGCCGGAACTGGTAAAACAACAATAATTTCTACACTTGTTAATTACTTACAAAACGTAAAAAGAAAGTATATATTGTTAGCCCCAACAGGTAGAGCAGCAAAAGTAATCTCAAATTATTCGAACAAACAAGCTTTTACGATTCATAAAAGAATATATTTTCCCAAAAAAAGCAAATCGGGAGGCATTTCCTTTACATTACAACAAAATAAATTTAAAAATACAGTTTTTATAGTTGATGAATCTTCTATGATAGCCGATTCTAATCAAGATTCTAAAATGTATCAATACGGTTCTTTGTTAGATGATTTAATGTATTATGTAGATTCTGGTGAAAATTGTAAACTAATCTTTATAGGTGATACAGCTCAGTTACCGCCAATAGGAATGGATGTGAGTCCAGCTTTAGATATCGACATGATGTCGCTTCATTTTGATAAAGAAGTTTTTCATATAGAATTGGATGAAGTAATGAGGCAAGCCGAAGCTTCAGGAATTTTATACAATGCAACTCAATTAAGAGATATTTTAAAGCAAAGTTATATTACCGATTTTCAGTTTCGATTAAATCCTTTTAAAGATATTGTTAGATTACAAGATAGTTATGAAATTCTAGACGCTATACACGACTCTTTCCGACAATATGGTGCAGATGAAACAACTTTTATTGTTCGTTCCAATAAAAGAGCCAATCAGTATAACCAACAAATTCGTACTAAAATTTTAGATAGAGAAAGTGAATTATCTGTAGGAGATTTATTAATGGTCGTAAAAAACAATTATTTTTGGTTGAAAGAAAATTCAGAGGCTGGATTCATTGCTAATGGCGATATTATTGAAGTACAACGCATTAAAAACATTGTAGAATTATACGGATTCAAATTTGCTACTGTAACTGTAAAAATGGTCGATTACCCGAACCAACCTGCATTTGAAACGGTTCTATTATTAGATACTCTAACAAGTGAATCGCCTTCGTTAACTTATGAAGAATCGAATCAATTGTATAACGAAGTAATGAAAGATTTTGAAGACGAAAAACACCAATACCGTAAATTTTTAAAAGTTAAGAATAGTCCACATTTTAATGCCTTACAAGTAAAATTTTCCTATGCGATGACTTGTCATAAATCGCAAGGAGGGCAGTGGCATACTGTTTTTATTGAGCAGCCTTATTTACCTAATGGAATTGATGTTGATTATGTTCGATGGCTATATACAGCCGTAACGCGTGCAAAGGAAAAGTTATATTTGATTGGTTTTAAAGATGAGTTTTTCGAAGATTAATATATTTGTAATCTAATTTTTTCACAATGAAAATAATCGCTGTAATTCCTGCTCGTTATGCATCTACACGTTTTCCCGCTAAATTGTTACAGGATTTAGGTGGAAAATCGGTAATTGTAAGAACGTACGAAGCTGCTTTGGCAACCCAACTATTTGATGATGTATTTGTGGTAACCGATTCGGATTTAATTTTTAAAGAAATTGAATCGAATGGTGGAAAAGCGATAATGAGTCATAAAGAACACGAAAGTGGTAGCGATAGAATAGCGGAAGCTGTTGAAAATATGACTGTTGATGTTGTGGTAAACATTCAAGGAGACGAGCCATTTATCAATAAAGAAGCGTTAAGTCAATTAGTGGAAGTTTTCAAAAAGGATACAGATAAAAAAGTTGATTTAGCTTCGCTAATGTTTGAAATTACTGAAAAAGACGAAATTTCAAATCCTAATAATGTTAAGGTAATTGTAGACCAACAAGGATTTGCTTTATACTTTTCGCGTTCGGTAATTCCGTTTCCAAGAGAAGAGAATGTAGGCGTTCGCTATATGAAACAGAAGATTTAGAAAAAGCAAGGTTATTATTAAAATCTTAAAAACATGACACAAGAAGAAATTAAAAATTTAATTGGCTACAAAGAAGATAGAGTACAGGTTTTAAACTCGAAAAAACAATCTTTAATAGATTTAGAAAATGAAATTTCTAAGTCAAAATTTAAACAAACCGTTCAAAGTGCTTTTTATACCATTAAAAATTTTTTCTTGATATGTTTATTGCTAGTTACACTATTAATAGCAGTTGTAGGATTAATTTATCCCAACGCACTTTTTTTTAATTCTAGTAAATATAAAAGTGATTTTGTAGATGATTATAAAAAAGAGTATCAAAATGAAACGAGCAAAAATTTAGAAATCAGTCTTAAAGAAGCTCAAGGAAATTCTAAGTATAATATTAAAAATTTAGAACAAAACATCGATACTTCTATAAGTACAATAGCTATTAAAAACGGACATTTTTTTATAAGATTAATTGCTTTTCTTTTTTTATGTTTTTCGGGTTTAGTTTGGTATTTAATTAAAATGAATTCTAAATTAAAAGAAGGAGACAAGGTTATTGCCAAGGTAATTCAAACGAATCAAGATATAATTAAAGATTACGAATTAATTATTGAAGAAGAAAATAGAGAAATTTCTGATTTAAAACAAAAACTAAGTTAATTTCTTAATTGTAAAAAGTTCGTTATGAACTTCAACCTTCGGATACATTCTAACCGAATATTTTTCGTCAAATCTACTTTTGTAGGCAGCGTTTCTACGTCTATCTTTGTAATCTAAAACCATAGTATTAAATAAGATAAACCCGTTTACATTAAGTAAAAATTTAATTCTTTGAATAAAGAAATCTTCAAATAAAAAGTTAGGCATTGTTGTATCTTGAAAGATGTCAATTATAATTAAATCGTACTTTTCTTTTGTTTTTAAAACAAATTCAAACGCATCGTCCACTACAATATTTAAATGCTCTATTTTGTTTAATTGAAAGAAATTATTTGCAATTTCAACCACATCTTTGTCAATTTCTACCCCAGTAATTTTGCCTTTAAATTTTACTTCTTCAACAAGTGTTTTAATCACACTTCCGCCTGCAACGCCTAACACTAAAACTGAATTAAAATTTTGAATCCTTGTGTAACCAATATATTTTAATCCTTTTCTTAAAATACGTTGTAAACTTCCATAAGAATAATTTGTATTCTCAGAATCTAACACAAGTTGTCCATTATTCCATGTAATTTCCAGATTTTTACTAACTTTAGATTTCTTTTGGTAGATTTTTATTGGTAAAATATAACTTAAATACTTCTTGAACATTAATTAAAACTTTGCAATCGTAAATATAATGTTATTTTTGATGAAATTTTAAGAATGAAAAAGTTTATTTACAAGCTTATATTTTTCAAAATATTGGGATGGAAAATTTCCGGAGAAATGTCTCCCGAAATTAAGAAAAGTGTTTTAATGGTAATGCCTCACACGAGTTGGTACGACTTTTTTATAGGTTTATTTACTAGAGGAATTATTGGTTTACAAATGAATTTTGTAGGAAAAAAAGAACTCTTTATTTTTCCTTTTGGGTATTACTTTAAATGGGTTGGAGGAGCGCCTTTAAACAGAGGGAAAAATGAAAATAAAGTAGATGCTATTGCAAAAATATTTGACACTAAAGAAGAATTCCGACTTGCAATTGCTCCTGAAGGAACAAGAAAAAAAGTAAATGAGTTAAAAACTGGGTTTTACTATATAGCATTAAAAGCTAATGTTCCCATTATTCCTGTAGCTTTTGATTACGGGAAAAAAGAAGTAAAATTATTCGATCCCTTTTATCCTACAGTAGATAAAGATGCAGATTTTCAATACCTTATAAGTCTATTCAAAGGAGTTAAAGGAAAGTATCCTGAAAAAAGTTTTACTTTTTAAATCCCAATTTTTTTTTTCTCGTAAATGGATTAAAAAACTAATTTAAATTAATTCTTTTATGAGAAAATTATTATTATCTGCAGCAATTATCTTTGCTTTGGTATCTTGTTCTAATGATGAGAACAATGATAAAAATTATGTAAGACTTGTTACTGCAAGTAACACTTCGGGAATGATGTCTTATCAAGACTTGAATGATTCTAACGGAATAGTTTATTCCTTTAGTCTTAACGGTGTAGATAATGACGGAATTTATCTAGACAAAAATTCAATGGATGTCATTGTTGCATCTCGTTCCAATAATAGACTGGAACACTATAAAAACTTAGAAGATGCAATTTCTGGTGAAGCAAATGATATTATGTTGTCTTCATTTTCATCTAATACCGAATTTAATAATCCAAGAGAAATTGCAGTTTACAATGATAAAATTATTGTAACACAAGATCAATCAGCAGCAAATAATAATACCAATAAATTATTTGTTTATCAAAAAAGTTCAAATGGTTTTTCTTTATTAAACGAATATACAGTTGATTTTAAGCTATGGGGAATTCATTTACAAGGAAATGATTTATATGCAATCGCTGATTTAACAAGTGATTTAGTTTACTTTGAGAATATATTTAATAATGCTTCAGGAATAATAACTCCAACAAAAAGAGTTACAATAGAAGGATTGGTTAGAACTCACGGAATAACACATTCTTCAAGTGATAATATTATGATATTAACCGATGTAGCAAGCGCTGCTTCAGATTCGGATGGCGGTTTAGTGATTATCGAAAATTTTTCAAGTGTGTTTAGTTCAACAGCAAATATGGGAACAATTGCTATGAGTAACCAAAAAAGAATTTATGGACCAAATAGTACACTTGGAAATCCAGTAGACGTTGCTTACGATAGTAATACAAATAGAATTTATGTTGCAGAAAGAGCTAATGGTGGAGGTAAAGTTTTAACTTTTTCTTATCCTTCAATGTCTGGAGATGTAATGCCAATTACTTCTAGATTAGAACCAGGAGTTGCGAGTATATATCTGCTTAAATAAATAAATTTAATTTAAATGGGATGCTTTAATATTATGGCATCCTATTTTATTTGGCTATACTTTTTGAATTTACCATTTTTATAAAATATAACAATATAATCAATATCAGATTCTATAAAAGTTTCTGATATTTTTTTTTCATTGCTTGCCAAATCATTGGCTACATAATTAGTTTGAGTAGGAGCAGGAACTTCATTAACATCACTAAATAAATCTTGAGAAAAATTATCAGTAATCTTTAGCTTTTCACTTGAGTCATTATTAATTGGTTTTACTATCTCATTTTCCAAGTTAGAAATTCTTAAATCACTTTTGGGAAACGTACCAATTCCATTTAATAACCAATATAAATCAACTTCCTCAAATACTTCATCTACTTTTAAAATAAAATCTAAACTAGGTTTATTTCTACCAGAGAGTAGGTGAGATAGACTAGATCTTTGAACTCCTATTTTATCTGCAAAAGCTGAAGCAGATAAACCATAAAATTCAAAAATAGTTTCGAGTCTTTTTATAAAATCATCCGTGTTTATCATTGTAAACTCTATAAAAAAATTAATCTATTACAAATGTAAACAAAGTATATTGAAATACCAAAATTACAAATTTAAATTAACAAAAAAATTAAACCATAACTTCAATTTTAAATATTTATTTTATTGATTTATAATACTATAATTGTTATAAAGTACACTGTTTGCAGATATACATTTATTAACAATTTA
This sequence comes from Flavobacteriaceae bacterium, assembly GCA_014763515.1. Classification (GTDB taxonomy): domain Bacteria; phylum Bacteroidota; class Bacteroidia; order Flavobacteriales; family Flavobacteriaceae; genus Flavobacterium. Next base: position 5,238 of record JACXVH010000051.1, on the reverse strand, counting down.
AAAGATAACATCAGCTATTTAAACTGTTTACATCTGTAACAAATAGTTTAAAATTACATGTTTACATTTGTAAAAATAAACTTGTTTACATTTGTAATCTAAATAAAAACGGAAATGAATTTGCAATTATTAGCTCAACAATATAAGTATTCAACTATTAAAGGACGATACGTTAATAATAAAGATCTAGACCCTTTTCTACATACACTTTCTTCAAATTTTGAAATAGATGTATTAGGAACATCAGTTGAAAATAACCCTATTTATAGTGTTTCTTTTGGAACTGGAAAAAAGAAGATTTTAATGTGGTCTCAAATGCACGGAAATGAATCAACCACTACTAAAGGTTTAATAGATTTTTTACACTTTTTAAATTCTGATGAAAATTTAAAAGAATTCTTTTTTAAAGAGTTTTCGGTTCTTTGTATACCTATTCTTAATCCAGATGGTGCAGCACATTACACTAGAATAAATGCAAATCTTGTTGATTTAAACAGAGATGCGAAAGAAATTACTCAATTAGAAAGCAAAATATTAAGACAAGCATATCTTGAATTTAAACCTGATTTTTGTTTCAATTTGCACGATCAAAGAACAATTTTTGGAACAGAAGGTAAAGGTTTACCTGCAACAATGTCTTTTTTAGCACCAGCATATAATGATGAACGAGATTATAATGTTTGTCGATTAAAAGCTGTTTCTGTTATTAATAAGATTAACGATTATTTACAAAAAATAATTCCAAATCAGGTAGGAAGGTTTGATGATAGTTTCAATGATAATTGTATTGGTGACTATTTAATGACGCAAAATACACCAACTTTATTGTTTGAAGCGGGGCATTATCAAAATGATTATCAAAGAGATATTGTAAGAGAGTTTGTGTTTGTTTCGCTTTTTAGTGGAATGATAGGAGTGAATGAAATTTACGAAAACGATATAGTTAATAATGTTTTAGATAAATATTTGAATATTCCTCAAAATAAAAAGTATTTTTTTGATTTTTTGTATAAAAATGTCAATGTTTTTAAAGATAATATTGAAAAAATAATTACATTTGCAGCACAATATGAAGAGGTTTTAGATGATGGAAAAGTCAAATTTGTAGCTAAAATTGAAGCTGTTGAACTTTCTTCAGAATATAAAGGGCACGTTGAATATGATGCCGAAAAGAAAAAATTTAACTCAGAATTCGGATTTTATCCATTAATTTCAAAAAAAGCTGATTTTTCTTTAAATAAAATGTTAAATTTTTACAATGGTTTGCAATTGTTTTAATACTTTTGCAGAATAATTTATAAAAAATAAATATAAGCACTATATGAGTAAGTTTCGTTTAGATGAAGTAGATCATCAAATTTTGGACATGTTAATTGATAACACTCGTGTACCATTTACAGATATTGCAAAAAAACTATTGATTTCTGCTGGTACAGTTCACGTACGTGTTAAAAAAATGGAAGATGCTGGTATTATCCAAGGTTCTTCATTAACATTAGACTATGAAAAGTTAGGTTATTCATTTATCGCTTATGTTGGTGTTTTTTTATATAATACCTCACAAACTAAATTTGTTTTAGAGCGTATTGCTGATATTCCGTTTGTTACGGTTGCTCATGTAACTACAGGAAAGTTTAATATTTTCTGTAAAATTAGAGCAAGAGATACTAAACATGCAAAAGAGGTAATCTTTATGATTGATGATATTGAAGGAGTTTACAGAACTGAAACAATGATATCACTAGAAGAAAGTATTAACGATAAAAAAAGGTTAATGCATACCATTTTTAAAGAATTATAATATATTTGAAAGGCTCTTTTAAGAGCCTTTTTTTATGCACAAAATTATGGAACAGTTATTAAGTATAGAATACGGAAGCTTTTATGAAAATTATATTGAAAAAGCCTCTAATTATAATAGTATTTTAGAAGGTTTAGAAGAAACTAAAAACGATTTGATTAGTTTTTATAAAAACTTACCTGAAACTAAGTTAATGTATCAATATGACGTTGATAAATGGACGCCAAAAGACATTTTATTGCATTTAATTGATTCCGAAAGGATTTTTGCTTACAGAGCGTTACGTATCGCAAGAAACGATAAAACTAGTTTACCAGGTTTTGAAGAAAATGATTATGTTCCACAAGCAAATGCAAATGCGAGAGATTTATCAGATTTATTAGAAGAATTTATTTCAGTTAGAGTGTCAACTTTTACTTTATTTAAATCTTTTTCTGAAGAACAATTATTGAGAATTGGAAAAGCTTCAAACAATCCTGTTTCTGTAAGAGCAATTGGCTATATTACAATAGGTCATGCATTACATCATAAACAAATAATTGAAGAAAGATATTTGTTTTTTAGGCTCTTCCGCCACGTCCACCACCATTTGAATGAGATGAATTTCCTCTACTTGAATTTCCCGAATTGCTACTTCCTCTCGATCCGCTAAAAGAACCTCCGCTACTTCTAGGAGTAGAATTTCCACCACTCATAGAACTATTGTTTCTTCTTGGTTCATTATAACTTCTTGGATTAGAATTTCCTGATGAAGAACCATAATTTCTTGGAGAAGAACTTCCATTACCTAAAGTGTTATTGTTTTTTCTTGGTTCATTATAACTTCTTGGATTTGAATTTCCTGATGAAGAACCATAGGTTTTAGGAGATGAAGATGTTCTTGGTGTATTCGATGAATATTCTCTTGGGCTACTATTTCTTGGAGACGATTCATTTGTATAAGATCTTGGTTTAACTCCGTCATTTGTGGCTCTTGGATTTGAATTGGTTACCCTAGGAGCACTGGTTCTTGGAGCACTATTATTTTCTCTTGGAGAAACATTTCCATTAGAACTTCTAGGAGAGTTATAAGCTAATTCTCTAGAACCTGCAACTCTAGTCTTAATAGTTCTATTTTGATCTAATTCATATCTATTAGAATAACCCTGATGTCTTGAAGCAAATGAACGATTAGGATATCTTCTTTCGTAACCATTTCCTCTTCTTCCATAATAAGCGTTATAAGCATAAGAACATCTTCTATGTGTTACATAATGGTAACTGTGACCAAAATTAATGTGTACTATTATATTATTTCTATATCTAAATACTGGCCAAGGATTCCAATAGTAAAAATAACTTGGATAGTATCCCCAATACCAACTAGAGCAGTAAGGTCTATAATTTGTTACCCAAAAAGTTGTGTAAATAACAGGACGGTGAACATATACTGGTTCGTAAATATAATTATCACCATACATATACACGTCACCTACAACTTGAACTTGTACATTATTATCACGATCTCTTTCAACTTCAACCGATGCAATATCTTGATAAACATCTTTTTCTAATACTGCTTGAATTACAATAATATGAGCGTTACCCTCAATAGATTCTATAACTCTTAAATAATCTACATAATTATCTCCATTTAAATCTAAATTAGAAATTTGACTTTTAGGATCATTTAAACGTTGTTCGAAATCTTCTAAATCTTTACTATCACCAAAAATTGTGGCTACAGCTCTTAAATCTAAATTATCACTAATATCTGAACTATTAGCCCTAACAGTAGTTTTATCTTGTGCAAATGATGGCATTGCCATTAAAAAGGCACCTAAAATCGAAGTTATAATTCGTGTTTTCATGTTTTATAGGTGTTATGATTATTAAATTTTAAAACATAAAACCAATTATTGTGCCAAAATTTTATTTAGTTGATTATCAGAAGTTAAAAAGTAGTAAATTAGCAAATAAAAAATTTTATGAAAAGAATTATTTCTTTTTTAGCTTTATTATTAATGATTTTTTCTTGTAAAAAAGAAAATAAAATTACTGATAGTGAACTTGTTAGTATTTCAAAGATTGATACATTATATCACGATTCCATTAGTATTAGAGCTTTAACAATTAAAGATAGCGAAGTTTGGTTTGCGGGAAGTAATGGAAAATATGGAGCTATAAATTTTGAAACTCATAAAGTTTTTAGAGGAAGAATTCAATTTGATACTATTTTTCCTGAGTTTAGAAGCATTGCAACTAATAAAGAAGAAATTTTTATGATGAGTGTAGCTTCTCCAGGTTTGTTATACAAAATTAGTAATGATAAAAAAGTTACCAAATTGGTTTACCAAGAAAATGGAGAAAAAATCTTTTACGATAGCATGCAATTTTTAGATAATAGTTCTGGATTTGTAATGGGAGATCCAATCGAAAATTGTTTGAATGTTATTAAAACAGAAGATGGAGGAAAAAAATGGTCTAAAATAAATTGTAATGTTTTACCTAAAGTAGAAGACGGCGAAGCGGCTTTTGCAGCAAGTAATACCAATTTAATAATAAGAAACAATACAATTTTTATGGTTTCGGGTGGAAAGAAATCGCGTTGTTTTGTGAGTGAAGATTTAGGAAAAACATGGAATGTTTATGATACTCCAATTATTCAAGGAGAAACAATGACGGGAATTTTTACTGCTGATTTCTATAATGATAAAATAGGAATTGTTGCGGGAGGGAATTATGAAAACCAAACCGATAAAACATCCAATAAGGCGATTACGACTGACGGTGGAAAAACTTGGAAATTAATTGCTAAAAATAAAGGTTTTGGTTATGCTTCTTGTATTCAGTTTGTGCCTAATACTGAAGGAAAAGAAATAATGTGTACTGGTGGAACAGGAATTTATTATTCTAAAAATTTTGGTGAAGATTGGAAAAAAATTCACGAGGCAAAAGATATTTATACCTTTAGATTTTTAAATGATAGCATTGCTTTTGCAGCTGGACGAAATAATGTATTGCGAATTAATTTAAAAAAATAAAGGCTCATTTAATGAGCCTTTATTTTTTATGTATGTGCGTTTATTTATTAGCTAAAAAATCTAGCAAAAAATCCTTTACTCTCTTTTGGAGCACTAGCAGAATTTTCTTTTTGAGCAATTTCTTTTTCATGCTCAGCCATTAAGTCTTTTAAAAATTCAACATAATCTTTACCTTGTTCTTCTAAGAATCCAATTAAATATTTTTCACTTCCTTCCATTCCAGAAGCTTCTTCAATTTGAAGTAATTTTTTGTACAAAGGTTCTACCTTAGCAACAACTTCATCAGGTACAGCTTTTCTTCTTGCAAAGTAATGCGTAATTTCACCTGCTTCATTTTTTGAAATATCAAAATCTGTAACCACCCAATAATATCTTCCTGATTTTGCTAAATTTTTTACAATTGCGTGAAAGTTA
>JACXVH010000391.1 GCA_014763515.1 Flavobacteriaceae bacterium | reverse complement strand
GACCGTTGTAGGTAATTGTATGACAAACATTACGCATAAAATAAATTTGCTTTGGAATAGAATTTGTTATAACTTTGAAATACTAACAGAATTTAAAATGAAAAAGATTGTTTATAAAATATTTGGAAATCCTATCGTACCTGCTAATACTGGATTAGTTGGCTCAACAGATGGTAGACTTTTTATAGATAAAGCTATATTCTTTGCAAGAAAAGATGTTCAAGCAGTTATTAAATCTGTTAAAGAATCTAAAGCTATTAAAGAACAAATTGAAAAGTCAAAAAAGGATTTGTTAGAAAATGCCTTATAATTTATTTCTAATAGCAACTATAACTGGGTATTTCATTCTTACATATTCACAGTTATTTAAATACAACATACAAAGATTTTCGAGAGAACGTATTTTATTTGAATCTATTCTAGCAGGATTCTTGATTATTGTTGGAGGTTTTATACTTAGAATTATTTTTAACTTCATAACGTGTGGAAAAGTAATTCCATTCTTGTTAGAGTTTTTAAATAAATTTCCTATTGAAAAACCTTTATATTTTTGGACTTTTATTTTTTCCTCTTTGATTTCAATATTTTTAGCTTGGCTCACTAATTGGGTGATAATAAGATATTATCCTAAAAATGACCAAATAGTAAGAGCTGTAAATAAAAACGGTGATGAAATAGAAAAATTGTTTAAAGACTCTGCTATAAATGGATATTTAATACAAGTAACATTAAAGAATGAAAAAGTTTATGTAGGTTTTTGTGAAGAAATCCCAATACCTAAAAAAACAAACTACTTAAAATTAAGTCCTTATTTAAGCGGTTATAGAAATAAAGACACAAAGCAACTTACAATTACCACCGATTACGAGAAAGTAGTAGATGAGTTTATTGCTGAAATTAAAGAAGAAACAGGTTTTGATGTAGATGAAATCACATTAAACACTGATGTTATTATAAAACAAGACGAAATATTAACAGCTACCGTTTATGAGCAAGCTGTTTTTGACAAGTTTAATAAACCTCAAGTAGAACCTGAAAAACAAAAACGAGGTAGAAAAGCAAATCCTAAAAAATAACAACTACCTACAACAGCGGTTTACATCAATAGCGGAGTTGGTGTTTAAATCAAAGTCCGTGAAACTCGGCAAAAAACAGTGAAAAAATTAATAATCAGGCTTCTTTAGTCCGCTACTGAATGTAAGCCACAAAACGTT
>JACXVH010000390.1 GCA_014763515.1 Flavobacteriaceae bacterium | reverse complement strand
TCATAAGACTGTGTAAAATTTAAAATTAAACAAAAAAATAATGGGGTTTTAAAACCCCATTATTTTTTCTACTTACACAGTTTATGTTATAGTACCAAAAAATCACTAATCACTAATCACTAATTACTTTTTACTAATTACAATCAATTAACTTGTTCAATATTTCCGCCTGCTATTACTTTTTGATCAATTTGTTTTGGTTTACCAAAGATTAAAATATCTCCACCAGCTCTTACTTTTGCATTTACATAATCAGTGGCATGAATTTTTGCAATCCCACCAGCATTTGCAGTAATTGTTGTTTGCTTAGATTCTAATTCATCAGCTTCATATTTTGCTCCAGAATTAACCAAAATATCAGTAAAATCAGCTTTTCCTTTTACTATTAAAATACTTCCATTTGCAGTACGAGCAGTTAATTTATCAACATTTAATTGCAATTTTATTTCAGAACCTTCTTTTAAAATAATATCAAAATGAGAACCTGAAAAAACATCATTTGATGCAATTCTAGAGCCTTCATTTGCTTCTACAGCTTCTAAATTAGTGTAGTATAAAGTAACCGAAATATGATCGCCTTGTAATAATTTTGTAAAAGGCATTCTAATTTTTAATTCGCCATTTTTATTAATTACTTCTACTTCATTTGCATCAGAACCATTTATAATTATCTTATTTTCAGTAGATTGAATTAATTGTAAATCGATTTGATCAAAAGTAGTTACTTTAGTAAAATCACCTAATTTTTTTTCTGTTTGGGAAAATCCAATCGAAAAAATTGAAAAAGCTAAGATGTTTAAAAAAGTTTGTTTCATAATGTAGTTATTTTAATAAATAAATTGTGTACTTCTCGTCTCTCGACTCAGTTCGATATGACAACTTATACTAATCTTCTTTTTTTCTTAAATAAGTAAAATCTAATTGTTTCTTCACTAAATCGGCGTTTTTTACTTTAACGTAAACTTCGTCTCCTAATTGTAAAACATTTTTAGAAACTTCACCCACTAATGCATATTGTTTTTCATCAAAAGTGTAATAATCATCTCTAATTTCTCTAATTCTGCACATTCCTTCGCATTTATTTTCGATAATTTCAACATAAATTCCCCATTCAGTTACTCCAGAAATAACACCTAAAAACTCTTGATCTTGATGGTCTTGCATGTACTTCACTTGCATGTATTTTATAGAATCTCTTTCGGCATTTGCCGCTAAATTTTCC
>JACXVH010000389.1 GCA_014763515.1 Flavobacteriaceae bacterium | reverse complement strand
AAGACTGTGTAAAATTTAAAATTAAACAAAAAAATAATGGGGTTTTAAAACCCCATTATTTTTTCTACTTACACAGTTTATGTTATAGTACCTTTAAAATTGCCCTTTTTTATTTAGATTTTTTTCATTTGTTGTTGCATCATCTTAATCTGATCCTTCAATATATTGTGTTTGTCTAATTTTTTTGCTTCGTTCAATAAATTAGTAGCTTCAATTTTTCTTCTTTTTGTCATCGCAATTCCTGCTAATTGTAATTTGGCTAATGCTAAATCTTGATCCATTGATAAGCCAAGTTCAATTGCTTTTTTAAAGAATTTTTCAGCTTGTGTTAAATTGGTTTGCGAAACCATAATTCCGTTTAGATAATTATAATATCCTTGTTGTTTTTTTACTAACGCACCTTCAGGGTTTTTAATTTTATCTAACCATTTCTTCGCGCCATCCATATCTTGTTTACGTAACTTTAAAAACGCCATCAAAATAATTTCATTTTTAAAGTAAAGGAAGATAGGAATAATACATAATAAAAGTAAAAATATTCCATTACCAATATTATTCTCGGTAAATTGATAAACAGCAAAAGCAATTATTAATATGGCTACGACTAATTTGATATTTTTATTGAACATAATTCGATTTTTTTAATGAGTTGCAAAGGTAATAAAATCAATTAAAAATATTTTTAAAAAAGTACTTGCTAATGAAAAAACTCTTTGTATATTTGCACTCGGTTTTAGAAAGACGTAGGCCGACAGAGTAAAGTAAGATTTTATTTATAGTTTTAAAAAATACAAGCAATGAGTAAGAGAACATTTCAACCTTCAAAAAGAAAAAGAAGAAACAAGCACGGTTTCATGGAAAGAATGGCTTCTGCTAACGGAAGAAAAGTGCTTGCTCGTAGAAGAGCTAAAGGAAGACACAAATTAACAGTTTCTAGCGAACCTAGACACAAAAAATAATGTTCCTTACCTAGCATAAAATAGAGGTGTTACTTTTTATTAGTAGCACCTTTTTTTTATATTTGAATTTTAACACTAAACGCAACAACTTAAACAACAACACAATACAATGCCAAAAGACAATTCTATTAAATCGGTTCTAATTATTGGATCAGGTCCAATCATTATCGGACAAGCATGTGAGTTTGATTATTCGGGTTCTCAATCCTTACGTTCGCTTCGTGAAGACGGTATAGAAACAATTCTAATCAACTCGAATCCTGCAAC
>JACXVH010000388.1 GCA_014763515.1 Flavobacteriaceae bacterium | reverse complement strand
TCAATTAAAACCGAGTCAACTTCATCGACAATTGCATAATTGTGTTTGCGTTGTACTAAATCTGATGGTGAATGTGCCATATTATCACGCAAGTAATCGAAACCAAATTCATTGTTGGTTCCGTAGGTAATATCGGCGTTGTAAGCCTTTCTACGAGCTTCAGTATTAGGTTGGTGATTGTCAATACAATCTACAGTTAATCCGTGGAATTCAAATAAAGGGGCTTTCCAAGTACTATCACGTTTTGCTAGGTAATCGTTTACTGTTACAAGGTGAACACCATTTCCAGTTAATGCATTTAAATATAAAGGAAGTGTAGCAACTAAGGTTTTACCTTCTCCTGTTTGCATTTCGGCAATTTTACCTTGATGTAACACCACACCACCAATTAACTGAACGTCATAATGAATCATGTCCCAAGTAATAGATTTACCAGCAGCATCCCATGAATTTGCCCAAACTGCATGATCTCCTTCAATTGTTATGTAAGGTTTTGTAGCAGATAATTCTAAATCTTTTGGAGTAGCTTTTACAGTAATAGAAGTATTGTCTTTAAATCTGCGTGCTGTTTCTTTTACAACTGCGAAAGCTTCTGGTAAAATTTCGTTTAATACTTTTTCAGATAATTCATAAGCTTCTGCTTCTAATTTATCAATTTCAGTATAAATGTCTTCACGAGCATCAATATCTGTAGTTTGTTCGGCTTTTTCTTTCAAAGAAGCTATTTGACTGTCTTTTTCAGCTCTTGCATCTTTAATTTTTTCTTTAAATTCTAAAGTTTTATTTCTCAACTCATCATGAGATAATGCTTGAAGAGCACCTTCAAAAGATTTAATCTTTTTGATAATAGGTTGAATGGCTTTAACATCTTTTTCAGATTTATCGCCTACAAATATTTTTAATATTGAATTTACAATACTCATGGTACTATTTTTTATGGTGTGCAAATTTACAAAAAAAAGCCTCTTTTTTGAGACTTTTAAGTTGTTGCGTTATTATTTTTCTTAATATTCATCCTCATTCCAAAGATAATCTTCGTCGGTAGGATAATCTGGCCAAATTTCTTCCATTGACTCATATATTTCGCCTTCATCTTCAATAGATTGTAAATTTTCTACAACTTCAAGAGGCGCTCCTGTACGAATCGCATAGTCGATAAGTTCATCTTTAGTAGCTGGCCAAGGTGCATCGCTTAAATAAGACGCTAGTTCTAATGTCCAATACATTTTT
>JACXVH010000387.1 GCA_014763515.1 Flavobacteriaceae bacterium | reverse complement strand
ACTCTTTCTTCTTTTTTCGACGGACGTGGCACCGCATTTAAGTCGGCAAATTTATTCCAAAGCGCTTTTGGCTCTAAGTTTCTAACTTCTTGACTCATTCTTATTGTTAATTGTTTGTGGTTTATAGTTGAAGGTTGCCAAATTATTCAGCAAAATCTTCTAAAATTAATTGTATTTGATTTTTAAAATCGGGTAATTCATATTGAATGATATTCCAAACAATGTTTAAATCGACACCAAAATATTCATGAATTAAGAAATTTCGTAATCCAATAATTTGTGCCCATTCAACCGAATTGTATTTTTCTGTAATTTCAATTGAAAGATGATTTGAAGCTTCACCTATAACTTCTAACAAACGAATTGAAGCATTTTGAAGCATAGAATCTTCAGTAAAATCATCAAAAGTTTTAGATAAATTATAGGTTTCTATTTCAGAAATAGCATCAAAAATGTGTTGCAATCTAATTTTGTCTTTAAAATTATTTTGCATAGATCTCTATTTTTTCGCTTTCAATATGAGGTTTAATATATTTAGAAACGGCATTTGAAGAAACCAAATCTACTTTCTTACCTAACAGTTTTTCTAAATCTAATTTCATCTGAACAAATTGAAAACCTATTCGTTGTGAATAATCTAATTCTACTAAAACATCTACATCGCTATTTTCATTCGCAGAATCCGTAACATACGAACCAAATAAATACGCTTTTAAAACAGGTTTTGTCTTAAAATAATCAATAATTTTAGCTATTTGAGATTTTTTCAATTGCATATTACAAATATAAGAAGAGTTTTTATATTTATGGAAAGAAACCTTTGTTGAAAATTTTATATAGAATAATGCAAAAAATAAACCGAAAACACATTCTTACTTTATTATTACTGGTTCAAATAGTTGTGGTGAAAACACTTGGGCGTTTTCCAGCATTTATTGAGGAATATTACAGCAAAGGATGGTATGAAAAAATAGCTTGGTTCAACCGAACGATTTTTGGAAGTATTCCGTTTTCAATCGGTGATATTATTTACAGTGCGTTGATTATTTTATTGATTCGCTGGATTTGGAAGAACAGAAAAGGGTTTTTCAAAAATTGGAAAACCAACGGATTAACAGTTTTGAGTTGGATTTCCGTTTTCTATTTCTTCTTTCACGTGTTATGGGGCATGAATTATTATCGTATTCCGTTACATGAAAAACTGAACATCGAAAAAGAATACACTGAAGAAGAA
>JACXVH010000386.1 GCA_014763515.1 Flavobacteriaceae bacterium | reverse complement strand
ACCTTCATTTTTACTTTTATTTCCTACTCGGTGAATCGATAGGTTTTCGATGTGCGTGTTATATAGATTGATCATTTTAAAAGTTTGTGGTTTTTAGTTTATTGTTAATGGTTATGTACAACTATAAACAACTAACTATAAACAATTAACAAATTTACTAGTTCCAATTTTCTTCAAATCCGAAGTCTTCGAAGCTGTCGTCTCCATCAAACATATCAAAATCTTCTTCGTCATAATCATCGTTAAATTCTGAACCAAAATCGTCGCCTTCAAAGTTCATTTCAGGTGCTTGATTAGGCAATTGTCCGTGAGAAAATAATAATGCAGGATAACTTTCGCCTTCTTCTTTTTCTTCAATAGCACCAAGTTCAACAAAGAATGTCCACATGTTGAAAAAATCATATACATAGATAATTTTAGTTTGGTCTTGGTGTAAAATATCTTCTAAAACAAAATCGTTCATGATGCGCATTTCACCAGGAACATCACCTGTGTCGAACAAAGGAATTTCTTCATCTTGTGTCCAATCTTCATCACACGTATAAAAAGCTGCCATTTCGCTTCCATCAAAGCCAAAAGCATTCACCACTGCATTGTGTAAATCTTCTAAAGAAGCTTCTTTTTCAATGGCAATATCTCTAAAAATATCCTCTTCTGCATCGAGTATAACTCTGAATTTGTAAATCATGTTCGTTTAATTTTAGGAAAGCAAAATTAAGTATTATTTATGAGTTTAAAGTACATAAATTTTTTAAAAAATGGAAGTTCCTGTTTCTGTGGTTAATCGCTCTAAAACTTCAAGACCATAAAATGAATTTCCTTTTTTATTGAGTTTTGGACTCCAAACGGTTACGGTATATTGATTCGGTAGAAGGGCTACAACGCCACCGCCAACACCACTTTTTCCAGGTAAACCAACTTTAAAAGTAAATTCGCCAGCTTGATCGTAAAAACCACACATTTGCATTAAAGCATTCATACGTTTACACTGACTTTTGGTTAGAAATAAATCATCAGTATTAGGAATTAAGCCTTCGTTTGCAAACACTCTAAAACATTTGGCTAAATCGGTTGTTGTCATTTCAATTGCGCAATGAAAGTAGTAAAAATCTAATCGAATGATTTAATAAAGTTAACCAAAGCCGCATTGCGAAATCCGCTTTCTATTTCAGATTGCGCCACTTTTTCATTGGATTGAATGTTTGGATTTTCGGATAAAGTACGTACAAAATTTAAAAAATATTCTTTTGGTTTTTCGAAATAATCGAGCATTAAATCGGCAATAACTAAAGAACCTGCATTTAAAAAAGGATTTCTAGGAATACCTTTTTCATATTCTAATTGAATTAACGAATTAAATGCATTTCCTGACGGTTCAAAACCTACGCGTTTCCATAATTCGTTTCCTTCTTTAGCAAAAATAATTGCAGTAGTTAAAACTTTAGAAATACTTTGAATGGAAAAAGTTTCTTTAGTATCGCCAACTTCAAAGATGTTTCCAGCAGGATCGACCAATGAAATTCCAAATTTATCTGGATTTACTTTAGCTAATTCTGGAATATAATCGGCAACTTTTCCTTTATTTTCAATCAATTGTACTTCGTTATATATATTTTCTAGTAATAACTGGTAATTCATTTACTTAAATTTAAATTTCAAATGTAGTAAATTGGACGAATTAAAGTGTAATTTACAATTCATCCGTCAAAATCTACAATTCGGTAAGTTCTTTTTTAATAGGTTGTAATTCTATTGCAACTTTGTCATGTAAATCAATAAAAACAAACAAGAATGACACGAATTATCACTTTAATTG